>DASVVH010000093.1:0-4764 GCA_036386615.1 Ardenticatenaceae bacterium | reverse complement strand
CATCGCCCGCCGCAACTGGTTTAGCCGACGCTGCCTTCCATCTCGAGCTGGATCAGGCGGTTGAGCTCGACCGCGTACTCCAGCGGGAGCTCCTTGGCGATCGGCTCGATGAAGCCGCGCACGATCATCGCCATCGCCTCGTCCTCGGTCAGGCCCCGGCTCATCAGGTAGAAGAGCTGGTCGTCGCTGATCTTGGAGACGGTCGCCTCGTGGCCCATCGACACGTCGTCCTCGCGGATGTCGACGTAGGGGTAGGTGTCGCTGCGGCTGATCTGGTCGACCAGCAGCGCGTCGCACAGCACGTTGGACTTCGAGCCGTAGGCGCCCTCGTTGACCTGGATCAGCCCGCGGTACGACGTGCGTCCGCCGCCGCGCGCGACCGACTTGGAGATGATCGAGCTGGACGTGTACGGCGCCGCGTGCACCATCTTGGCACCGGCGTCCTGGTGCTGACCCTCGCCGGCGAAGGCGATCGACAGCGTCTCGCCGCGGGCGTGCTCACCCATGAGGTAGACCGCGGGGTACTTCATCGTCAGCTTGGAGCCGATGTTGCCGTCCACCCACTCCATCGTCGCGCCCTCTTCACAGATGGTGCGCTTCGTGACGAGGTTGTAGACGTTGTTCGACCAGTTCTGAATCGTCGTGTAGCGGACGCGCGCGTTCTTCTTCACGATAATCTCGACAACCGCCGAGTGCAGCGATTCGGTCGTCCAGTTCGGGGCGGTGCAGCCCTCGACGTAGTGAACGTAGCTGCCCTCGTCCGCGATGATGAGCGTCCGCTCGAACTGGCCCATGTTCTGCGCGTTGATGCGGAAGTACGCCTGGAGCGGCATATCAATCTTGACGCCCTTCGGCACATAGATGAACGAGCCGCCCGACCACACCGCCGAGTTCAACGCCGCGAACTTATTGTCCGAGGGCGGAACGACGGTAGAGAAGTACTCGCGGAAAAGCTCCGGGTGCTCCTTCAAGGCGTGGTCCGTCGAGAGGAAGATGACGCCCTTCGACTCCAATTCCTTCTTGATGTTGTGGTACACCACTTCCGACTCGTACTGCGCGCCCACGCCGGAGAGGAACTTCTGCTCCGCCTCCGGGATGCCCAGACGGTCGAAGGTGCGCTTGATGTCCTCCGGCACATCGTCCCAGGACTTGGCCTCGCCCGTAGATGCCTTGAGGTAGTAGTAGATGTCGTCGAAGTTAATGTCGTTCAGCGTGCCGCCGCCGCCCCACTGAGGCATCGGCTTCTTGTGGAAGATTTCGAGCGCCTTCAGGCGGAACTCGGTCATCCACTCCGGCTCACCCTTCATCAGCGAGATTTCGGCGACGATTTCCGGCGTGAGACCCTTCTTGCTCTTGAAGGTGAACTTCTCCGGGTCGTGGAAGCCGTATTTCTCGGCGTAGGAGTTGTTGATGAGATGTACCTTCTCCTGCTCGGAGAGGTTCTGAAAAGTCTGGTCTATGACAGTCGTCATTATGCAACCTCTTTCTCGCCGTACTGTTCGCGGACCCACTCGTAGCCCTTCTCGTCCAACTCCTCGGCAAGCTCCGCGCCACCGCGCACCACGACCTTGCCGTCCAGCAGGATGTGAACGTAGTCGGGCTTGATGTAGTTGAGGAATCGCTGGTAGTGGGTAATTACCAGAATGCCCATCTCCGGGCCGAGAAGCTGGTTCACGCCGTCCGCGACGATTCGCATCGCGTCAATGTCCAGGCCCGAATCGGTCTCGTCGAGAATCGCAATCCTCGGCTCCAGCGTCGCAAGCTGGAGAATCTCGGCGCGCTTCTTCTCGCCGCCGGAGAAACCCTCGTTCAGATACCGCCCCGCGAAGGCGCGGTCAATGCCAAGCTGGTCCATCTTGCCCGTCAGCACGCGGCGGAACTCCATCGGGCTAATCTTCCCCTGCTCCTCGTCGCGGCGCGCGTTCAGCGCCATGCGGAGGAAGTTGGCGACGGTGACGCCGGGAACCGAGATAGGGTACTGGAAGGCGAGGAAGAGACCCGCGCGGCTGCGCTCGTCGGCTTCCATCTCCAGCAGGTTCTCGCCGTTCAGCAGAACCTCGCCATCCGTAATCTCGTACTTGGGGTGCCCCATGATGGCGTAGCCCAACGTGGACTTGCCCGCGCCGTTGGGGCCGAGCAGCGCGTGAATCTCGCCCTGCTTGACCGTAATGTCAAGACCTCTGAGCACTTCGTTTCCTTCAACAGAGACGTGAAGGTTCTTGATTTCCAGTACTGCCTGTTCAGACATTTGTATCTCAATCCTCCGAGGCGATTTGAGTAGTAGTCACCTATCGGTGTACGTGATTCGTGGTCAGTAGTGGGACAATAATACCATTTATGACCTTTTTAGTCAAGATTAAGGCGTGTTAGTTTTGAAACGTTCTAAACTCAGCATCGCCGACAACCACAGGGAGGCACGCGATGGACAGCATCCTCTCTGTCGCGGCGGTTCCTGAAAAAATCTCGTCGCCTCCTTGCACCCTGCAAAATGCCTTGCGATGGAGTCGCCACTCGTTCATCATCCATCGTTCGCTGCGCCCAGATGGCTCAACCGCATCACGTCTATCGTTCAGGGATTTCGGCAAAGAACCGGGAGGATGATAAGATTATACTAGAACTACGTCCCTTTGAGAAAGGGTTTCGCTATCAAATGACGGACCTAGAAGTCCGATTGCACTGCCCCGAATGTGAGGTCGCGTTCGGAAAGTACCTGGGCCTATTCATCTCCTCCTTTGCAACTGGGCGGCGGTCGGAAAACCCAGTCAAAGGCTTGTCGGGCCGTGTTCTACGCGGCACGAGGGAAGAGGACTTCCTGACCCTCACCGATAGCCCGGAGCGAAAGGTCATCTTCCTCATGGACTCGACAGGGTTAAGTGACCTTGTAGGGCAGGATGGCAGAGGCATCTTGCAGTGCATCGGCTACGAAGAGCATTTTATTGACCAGCTCCTCCAAAAAGGCACAATCTTCAGGCTCGTCGTCCTCCCTGAAACCAGCGTCATGCTGGCCACGTGGGATAACACACTGAACGCGGTACAGCAGGCTTACCCGGACTGGATTGCAAAGATAGAACAAGCGCGACCAGCCCTAAGAACCCACACTTACGAGGAGATTATGGCGAGGGGCGGCGTTGCCGCCGAGGTCCGGCGCTTCCTGGAGGAGACCATCAACCTGAACCGCCTCTACACGGGTGACGGCTTCACACGATGCGAAGACCCTGGAACCCAACCAAGTTGCGCTGAGTATATCTGCCTGAACAGGCCCCTGGCAGATTTTGGCGCTTTTGCGACGGTTGAATTCTCCGTGTAGTGCTGCCCCTGGAACGCGGCTTTACTTCACCAATAAGGAGACGCACGATGTCTCAACCCTACGTCCTCGTTTACGGACTCTCAGCCAATCCAATTCATCAAGCACACGTCAACCTGCTCGTTGACGCCACGCGCGCTCTGCTAGCACGCGGGTACAACGTTGTCAGGGTCTTACTCATTCCGGTCTACCGACGAAACCCCGTCGGCTCGACCAGCAAGGGCAACTTGCCAGAGAGCTATGAGCATCGGCTGGCGATGAGCCAGTTGGCGGCACAGGAAATCGCGCGGGCGCTGAACGGACAGGTAGAATCGGTGGAGGTCAGCCGAATCGAGGAACAGTTAGCCAAATCGAGTACGACGCCGAACTACACAGTCCAGACACTCTCCGTCTTGCAGGAGGGCAGCCCCGGCCTGGGCTGGATTTTCCTGATGAGCAGCGATCTCGTCTCCGGGGAGAAGCCGGAATTCGGGCGCTGGTATCAACCGGATAGACTCGTGCAGCTAGCGACGATAGCCCTCGCTCCCCGGCCCGGCTACGACCGCAACGAAGCATTCCTGGAGCAGTATGAACAGAAAGGTGGCAGGTTCGTCTACCTCAACGAGCTTTCCCCCCCGGAGATATCGGCCACTGCCATCCGGGAACGGTTGCAGGCAGGGGAAGACCCTCTCGTGTTGAGCGAAGAAGGACTATTGCTGGAACCCGTTGCCGCCTACATCAGAGAGCACAGTCTGTATAACTCCGCATAAGCTCCTCTTGTATAGGAATCAGTTAAAGGCTGGACAAACCAGGGGCACAGCACGCGGGCCGTATGCCGTTACCTTCGTCCTTCGTCCTTCGTCTATTGATTGTCCAACCTCTAAAGCATTCCTCTATAAGGTCCACTACGTAATGCGCCTATCCTCCGGCAGTCTCATCGCGGGCCTGGTCCTCGTTCCCGACGCACCCCAACCAAAAACACGAGTAAGCTATTGCTCACTCGTGTCCTGGCTCTACCCTGACCCGACGACTTACTTCGCTGCCTCGTCAGTCTCCTTCGTCATCTCGTAGACCTGCCGTACCAGCGAGATAGTCGCGGTGGCGATGCGCGCCGCGTCCCCAAAGCCGAGCGTGGTCGCCTTGGTGGCGGGGAGCTTTCGCCCCGAAAGCCGATCCAGCCAGATGAGCGCCGCGACCGCACCCAGCATCGCCCCGATGAGCATCCCCACAAACGTTACCTGTTGTCGGTAGCTTACCTGCATGGATTACATTCCTTTCTGTATCATTACGATGATATGTCAACTGCTCATCGCTCTAGCCTAGAACAGGCCGAGGAAGTAGAGAAGTGTCGCAAGTGCCGCCAGCAGCAGCGAGAGTGCCATCAGCCCGCCGTAGACCGTGTTCCGCCTGTACCAGAGCGTGTACGCCCAGTCCGGGCCGTGCGGCGGGTTCGCGCGAATTGCGTCCCAGGCGCGGGGAAG
>DASVVH010000092.1:0-6328 GCA_036386615.1 Ardenticatenaceae bacterium | reverse complement strand
CCATCATCCGCACCGGCCTTGCCCTCAAAGGCCCCATCACCACGCCCGTCGGCTCCGGCTTCCGCTCCGTCAACGTCCAACTGCGGAAGACCCTCGACCTCTACGCGAACTACCGTCCCGCCAAAACCGTTCCGGGCATCCCCTCGCGCTACGAAGACGTAGACCTCATAGTCATCCGCGAGAACACCGAGGGCCTCTACAGCGGCCTCGAACACATAGTCGTGCCTGGCGTCGTCGAGAGCCTGCGAGTCATCACCGAGCACGCCTCCGAGCGCATCGTCCGCTTCGCCTTCGACCTCGCCCAGAAACAGAGTCGCCGCAAAGTCACCGCCGTCCACAAAGCCAACATCCTCAAACTTAGCGACGGCCTCTTCCTTGAAGTCGCCAAGCGCGTCGCCCGCGACTTCCCCGACATCGAATACGAAGAGACTATCGTAGACGCCACCGCCATGCGTCTCGTCCTCGACCCCTCCGCCTTCGACGTGCTCGTCATGGAAAACCTCTTCGGCGACATCATCTCCGACCTCACGAGCGGCCTCGTCGGTGGCCTCGGCATGGCCCCCAGCGCCAACATCGGCGAGAAGTACGCCGTCTTTGAGGCCGTACACGGCTCCGCCCCCGACATCGCGGGCAAGGGCGTCGCCAACCCCACAGCCCTCATCCTCAGCGGCGCGCTCATGCTCCGCCACATGGGCGAGATTCCCGCCGCCCAGCGCATCGAGCGCGCCGTCGCCCAACTCGTCGGCGAGGGTCGCGGCCTCACCCGCGACCTCGGCGGTCAGGCCAACACCAGGGAATATGTAGACACTCTCATTGAGGCCCTCTAGCCTCCTCGTGACAGCAGACAAACAAAACGGCCCCTCCAAGGAGGGGCCGCTTGCTCACTCGCGTAACTGCTAAAGGTTAAGTGTACGGCTTCACGAGGTTAACAGACACTGGTACATCAAGTAAGGTCTAGCTACTTACTTGTCATCCTGAGCGTAGCGAAGGATCCACCCAGCAACACCCCTATCGTAGAGCGTAAGCACGCTTCGACTGCCCTTCGTGACACGGTGAACCTGTATGCCTACCTTTTGTACTTGTACAGTTAAGGTTAAGGAATGGCGCTGTTCCGTGCCATGAAGGCGCGCCGCACCCTCAACCTCGGCCTCACTTTTTACCCTCTACGGCGCATAAACGGGACGGCAAGCACGGCCCCCGCAAGCAGGACGGGTCCGACGACCCATGCCCAGGGCGGGATGCTGTTGAGGGGTGAATTACTATTGTCCACCTCGACCGGAGCCTCGGGTTCGTTGGGGGACACCGGCATCGGATCTACCAGGATGGGGTCATTGCCGGGTGAGGGAATCTCTCCCTCACCGAGCGCCGTCAGATCCTCTTCCGCGCTAGCGAGAGGTGCCGTGCGGGTGCAGAGACCCGTCTGCAATACGCCCTCCCCCTCAAAGCCGTAGACGATATATTCCTCACCCACCGCGAACTCGTAGCCACAGCTTGCGCTGGACATCGCGCTACCGATTGTGATGGTAGAATGGACCTCGCCTTTCCATACCTGCGAAACCTCAAAGGTATACGGAATCAGGTCGGCTGTGCTGACCATCCCACCTGCTGGGGCAGCCTCGGCTTCCACCAGTTGCCCCGCAAACACTACTGCCGCCTGCTCCAGCGCCTCCTCCGGTGGGCTTGGCATCATGCACGAACAGGCGAAGGCTGCCTGTGGTTGCGCGATGACAGTGGCGAGTAGCATCACGACTACGAGCAATCGTCCTAACTTTTCCATTTCGGAATCTCCTGCGTTTGTGGTCTTTAAACGTCGCTTCTCCCATTAAAACGACGCGGGCTTGCGGAAAGTTCCAATCCGCCCGAAGAGTCACCCGCTTGAGAGTAAGCACATCACCTTGTAGCAACACGGGGAAGTGTTCGGCGTCTCCTGCTGCCCGCCGAGCCGTATACTCCATCTTCCTCAACGGTCATCACGCTTGCCGACGGCGTACAGTTCCAGCCCCAACTCTCCCTGCGGCTCCATCCGCAGCCGCTCGGCCAGCGTGGTATTGCGGTCGGCAATCTTGTCGTTCTTCACCGCCATCGCCACAGCCTTCTTCGTGCCCACCAGCACCACCATCTCCCGCGCCCGCGTGATAGCCGTGTAGAGCAGGTTGCGCTGGAGCATCATGTAGTGCTGAGTCATCAGGGGCATCACCACGACCGGGTACTCGCTGCCCTGGCTCTTGTGAACCGAGACCGCGTAGGAGTGGACCAACTGGTCGAGTTGGTAGAACTCGTACTCTATCATCTGCCCCTCGAAATCCACCAGCGCCACCTGCTCCTCCGCGTCCAGCCTGACGAGGCGGCCCATGTCGCCGTTGAAAACCGACTTATCGTAGTTGTTGCGAATCTGCATCACCCTATCGCCCTCGCGGAAGAGCCGATGCCCGTACTTGTGCTCCGCCTTGCCATGAATCGGGGGGTTGAGCGCCTCCTGCATCGCCGCGTTGAGCGCTCCCACGCCCACCAGCCCGCGATGCATCGGACTGAGCACCTGAATCTCCGTGTCGGGGTTCAGCCCGAATTTCTGCGGCAGGCGGCGGCACACAACGTCCAGTAGCAGCTTCGCGGCCTGCTCCGGCTCCTCCGCTTTGAAGAAGAAAAAGTCGGTAGCGTCACGCGGGAAGAGTGGCATTTCACCCTGATTGATGCGGTGCGCGTTGACGATGATGTACGACCCTTCCGCCTGTCGGTAGATGGTGTCGAGCGCGATGGTAGGCACCACGCCACTATCAATCAGGTCGCGCAGCACGTTCCCCGCCCCGACGCTCGGCAACTGGTCCACGTCGCCCACCAGCAGCAGGTGCGTCCCCGCCGGAACAGCCTTGAGCAGGCTGTTCATCAGCAGCGTGTCTATCATCGAGGCTTCGTCCACGATGATGATGTCCGCGTCGAGCGGGTTGGAGCGGTCCCGCACGAACTGTTGGCCGCTGCTGGGATTGAATTCCAGCAGGCGGTGAATCGTCTGCGCCGCTTGGCCCGTCGCCTCACTGAGGCGCTTCGCCGCGCGGCCCGTCGGCGCGGCCAGAAGCACGCTCTTCTCCTTCGCCTTCAGCAGCTTGATAATCGTGCCCGTGACCGTGCTCTTGCCCGTACCTGGGCCACCCGTCAAGACCGCCACCGGCACCGTGAGGGCAAGGCGCACCGCATCCTTCTGGCGGTCCGAGAGGCGGAAGGGGTTGCGCTCGTCCAGCCATTTGAAGACGGCGGGCCAGTTCGCCTCCTTGTAGAAGTCCAGGCGGTCACGCGGCGTGTTCAGCAGCAGGCGCACCTTGTTAGCGATGCCCCCCTCCGCGTAGTAGAAGGGCGGCAGGTAGACGCGCTCCTCGTCGCCTATCAACTCCTTCTCGCCCAGCAGCAGGTCCATCTGCCACTCGCACTGCTCCGGCTCCACTGCCAGCAACTCCGAGGCGGCAGTCACTAGCTGCTCTCGCGTGGCAAAGACGTGCCCCTCCTCCGTCAGTGTGCTCATCGTAAAGACGAGGCCCGCCCGCACCCGCTCCGGCGCATCAACCGCCATGCCCATCTTCTGAGCAATCTGGTCGGCGGTCTTGAAGCCGATGCCGAAGACATCCTTAGCCAAACGGTACGGGTCACTGCGGACGATGGAGATGGCCGCATCCCCGTACTGCTTGTAGATTTTCACCGCCAGACCCGTGCTGACCTCGTGCGCCTGGAGGAAAATCATTATCTCTTTGATTTGCTGCTGCTCCGCCCAGGCGCGCGTAATCATCCCCACGCGCTTCTTGCCGATGCCCGGCACCTCCGCGAGCCGCGCCGCGTCGCCGTCAATCACGTCCAGCGTGTCCAGCCCGAAGTAATCCACGATGCTCTCGGCCATCTTTGGCCCGATGCCCTTGATGAGACCGCTTCCCAGGTACTTGCGGATACCCTCGATCGTGGCGGGAAGCTGCACCGTGTAGTGGCGAACCTCGAACTGCCGCCCATACTCCGGGTGTGTCGTCCAAACCCCCGACAGCCGCAGCGACTCACCCACGTTTACGCCCAGCATCGCGCCAACCACCGTCACCTCGTATCGCTTGCCCTTCGGGCAGAACTTGGCGACGGTGTAGCCGTTCTCGGAGTTGTGGAAGGTGATTCGTTCCAGGTTCCCTTCCAGTTGTTGTAGCGGCTGTTCTGGCGCTTCCATGCTAAGATGTGCTTTGCGGGAGATGGCAGGTGCGGCGAGCAATGTTCACTCCAATAGATTATACTTCTTCGGCCCCAATTCATAGCTTACATCAGGGGTCCGTCAGAGCGAGCACGCGCCAGGACAAATCGAAGGAGATTGCCATGCTATCAGTACAGGGAACCTTCAAGGATGGTGTCGCTCATCCGGCTGAAGCCATTGAGGGACACGAAGGGCAAAGAGTAATCATCACCTTTGTCGAAGAGCCTAAGGAACCAGTTCCTGCACCAGATGAGCATTGGGACGCTTTAATGCACCTCATTGAAGCATCCACTATGGAGACAGGGATAGAGGACTTGGCTCACCAGCATGATCATTATCTCTATGGCAAGCCCAAAGGTGAGAGTTAAGCCGTGCTCAAGATCTTCGTAGATGCGGCTGCATGGATTGCACTGTATTCGGCTCAATATTCCTCGCATTGGTACAAGAGCAGTTGAGGAAATGCTATGCTCTTGCGTGATGCGCGCGGGCGCGAGTTCGCGCCGCTTGGCGATGGGCCGCTTCGCCTCGTCAGCCTCGTACCCAGCACGACGGAGACGCTGTTCGTCCTTGGGCGCGGCGCTGATTTGGTTGGCTACACCCGCTTCTGCGTCCACCCCGAAGGCGAAGTGACCTCCGAAAAGTGGATAGGCGGCACCAAGAATCCCAAAATTGAGTGCATCGTCGAACTCCGCCCTGACCGCGTGCTCGCCAACCGCGAGGAGAACCGCCTGGAAGACGTTGACGTGCTGGAAGCGGCGGGCATTCCCGTCTGGGTCGCAGAGCCGCGCACGGTGACGGACGCCATTGCCGACCTCCGCGCGATGAGTACGCTGCTAGGGCGGCACGAACAGGGCGAAGCACTAGCCTTAAGATTGGAGCAGGCACTGGCCGAGGCCCGCGCCCATGCTCCAACCGAGCCGCGCACCTACGCCTATCTCATCTGGCGCGACCCCTGGCTCGTGGCAGGGCAGGAGACCTTCATCGCAGACCTGCTGGCGCAGGGCGGCGGGCACAATCCGTTCCCGGGCCGCTACCCGGAAGTGACGCTGGATGAGCTTCGCAACATGGAGCGCGTGCTGCTCGCCTCCGAGCCTTTCCCCTTCGCGGAGCAGCACCGGGAGGAGCTTCTGGCGGCAGGGTTCGCGCCGAAGCAGGTGCGGCTGGTAGACGGCGAGCGCCTCTCCTGGCACGGTGTCCGCCTCCTGCACGGCCTTCCCTATCTCCGCGAGGCATTACAATAATCCAGTAAGGAGCCAACCAATGACCACTAGAATCTACACCCGCAGCGGCGACGAGGGAAAGACGGGGCTGTTCGGCGGGCAGCGCGTGAGCAAGGATTCGCCGCGCGTGGAGGCTTACGGCACGGTGGACGAGGCCAATGCCTTCATCGGCATCGTTCGCTCGTTGCTTGCCGAGGACGACCCCCTTCAGGAGCGCTTGGCGCAGGTGCAGAGTGACCTCTTCGTTGTTGGCGCGGACCTCGCCACGCCGGAGGTCGAGGGCAAGACCCTGAGCTACCACATCCCACGCGTGCGGGAGGGCGACCCCACACGCCTCGAACAGTGGATTGACGAGGCGGAGGACGAACTGGAGCCGATGAAGACCTTCATCCTGCCAAGTGGCGTGCCTGCCGCCGCCTACCTGCACCTGGGGCGCACCGTCTGCCGCCGCGCCGAGCGCCGCGTCGTCACCCTCGCCCACACCGATACCATCTCGCCGCACATCCGCGTCTACCTCAACCGCCTGAGCGACCTTCTCTTCGTCTGGGCGCGGCTCGTCAACGCCCGCGCGGGCGTTCGGGAGACGCCCTGGATCGCTCCAAAAGCATAGCAGGACAAAACAGGCACTGGCGGTGCGGGCACGGTTGTTCAGGCGGCATTATGTGAACTAAAGCCTACCAAAGCCTACCTGTGAAGGCAATACAGGTAGGCCTTATTTGACATATAACAAGAGGCAGGCCGCGCTTATCACCTATATCAGCAGATAGCAACCAGGTACTTACTAGCAGTGTAAGCCTGCGTTCGCCTCCAAATGTAGGCTTTTGTAAGCCGTAGTTCACATAACGTTGTACGGCACGGCTGATACAGGAGAAACGTAGCTCTTTGACTCGTTCAG
>DASVVH010000091.1:0-6605 GCA_036386615.1 Ardenticatenaceae bacterium | reverse complement strand
GTTCCCGTTTGTCACACTCGTGACTGACGACAGTCATGACGATGCCTCAAACCTGAACCGCCCGTCCGTCTTCCGCCTGAACATCGGCGTCGGCAAGCAGACTTTCCGCTCCCTGTTTGGCGCTCAAGCGTCTGCTTCCGGCACAGATGATAGCGGTAACAGTAGCTATGATTTCACTGCTCTGGACCAACTGATGCCGCACCCCGTGTACGGACGGATGTACTGGCTCTGTGTGCTCAACCCCAGCGCGGAAACGTTCCGGGCAACGGTGCGGCCCCTACTCGATGAGGCTTATGAGATTTCCGTCAGCAGGTACGGTAAACGTGTGCCGCGCGAATGAGTAGCAATCCTTCTTTGCAGGCCGACGCCGTTTGGCGCTGTCCTGCACGCGGGGGTGAGAAACAGGGAGTTACTGGCACGGGCCATGCAGGTTCGCCTCCCTCTACGGATTCTTCAAGGAGGCAGAAAAGGTGAAACTGGAAGGCAAGGTCGCGCTGGTGACGGGCGCGGACAGTGGAATTGGGCAGGCTATCGCCGCCACCTTCGCGCGCGAGGGGGCTAACGTCGTCATTCACTACGGGTCGGACCAGCGCGGTGCCCAGAGCACCGCCGATCAGGTGCGGCACTACGGCAGGGAGGCGGCGATTCTGCAAGCGGACCTGTCGGAGCCGAGCAACGCGCAGAGGCTCTTCGAGGAGGCGGTGGCGCAGTTGGGGCCGATTGATATTCTGGTGAACAACGCGGGCACAGGCTCCGGCGCGAGCGGCTGGCAGGAGTTGACCCTTGAAGATTTCACGAAGGTTCTCAACGTGGACCTGGTGAGCGCGTGGGTGCTGGCGCAGGCGGCGGCAAAGCAGATGGTTGGGCGCGGCAGTGGGGTGATTCTCAACGTCACGTCGGTTCACGAGGAGATTCCATCGCCGGACCCGGCGTATACGGCGGCGAAGGGTGGGCTGCGGAACGTGACGCGGGCGCTGTCGGTGGAACTGGCGCGGCACGGGGTACGAATCGCCAACATCGCGCCGGGGCTGATTGCGACGCCGATGACTGAGGAGAAAATCGAAGACCCTGAAAAGTTGGAAGAGTCCAGGCAGACGATTCCGATGAGCCGCCCCGGCAGGCCGCAGGAGGTGGCGAATCTGGCGCTGTTCCTCGCCTCGGATGACGCGAGTTACATCACCGGGAGCAGCTTTTTCGTGGACGGCGGGTTGATGCAGAGCAACACGGGGACGTAACGGACGACGACCGACGACCGCTAACGACAAGGAGGGCAGGCGTGATACCTGCCCTCTATTATTAGACGATGGCGCGGGCCTGCTGGACGGCCCAGAGGATGCCGGGCTTATCGAAGCGCTCGTAGTCGGTGGTGCCCTCGTAGCTGCTCTGGCGCTTGCGCTGGTTGGCGGCGCGGTGGCCGAAGTGGCGCTCGTCGGCAATCTGGTCGTAGATGCTCTCGGCGAGCCAGTCGTCGTCTTTGTTCGGGTAGCGCTCGGTCAGTTCGAGCGCGAGTTCCTGAACGCGGAGGACGGTGGCGAGGGTGACGCGGAGCCACTGGCGGGCCTGCTCCGGCCCCATGAAATCGCCGTGCCCCGTCCGCATATGCTGCGGGTCCAGGGCGATGAGCCGTTCGAGGGTGCGGTGGTAGTCATCGCCGAAGTGGAAGAAGGGGAGGGGGCTGGGGCCGTTGGTGTATGCGTAGCTGGGGCCTTGCGGCTGGGCCACATCGCCGCTGAAGAGAAAGCGGTAGTCGGGCAGGTAGTAGCACAACTCGTCGCGCTGCTGGCTGTGGCCGGGCGTGTAGAGCACGCGGACGGTCACGCTGTCGAGCACCAGAGTCTCGCCGCCGGAGAGCTGCACCGCGACGTTTTCGGCGCTGCTGTTGGCGTGCGCGTAAAGGCGGAGGTCGGGCCAGCGCTCGCGGAGCAGGGGCAGGTTGGCGCAGTGGTCCCAGTGGTCGTGGGTGAGCAGGAGGTGCGTGAGGGGCTTGCCAGTCGCCTCGCTCGCCTGCACGATGGCTTCCAGGTCGGAGCCTTCGTAGGGCTGGCCCTTCGCCACGTCATAGCCCGTGTCAACGGCTATCAGGCCCTCATCCGCTTCAATCCAGGCCAGAAAGGTGTTGGCCGATACGGGTCCGTAAATGTGCTGCATGGGGCACGCTCCTCTTATGGGTCTCTATCGTCTGCGTCCCAGCCGTAGAATAGCCTGTACTATCAGAGCCGCCACGCCTGTAAGGGTAATCAGCCCACCCGCCTGCTGGATAGCACGCGCGAACGACGCCTGTTCGTTGTAGCGCCGCAACAGGTCGGGCAGCGGCTCCTGGTAGGGGATGCCCACGACGATAGCGCTGTACAGAAAGCCACAGGCGAAGACGAGCAATCCAATCGAGAAGATGAGGAACGGGAGCGCGCGGCGGAGGGTACGATTGGCATTCCGCATGGTGCAAGGTCCGAGGGTGCAGGGCCGTCAATAAGCAAAAGGAGGAGGCTGCTCTGCCTCCTCCTTTTAGAGTCCATTATGTGATTTTAGCGCTCGTACTCGTCCCAGCGACTAGCGTCGTTGATGTCCTGCTGGTCGAAGACGTAGGCATTATGGTTGACGACCGTTGTGCCAAAGGGTGCCCAGTTGAAGAGTTGGCGGGCAAATTCACTCGGGGTGTTGACACAGCCATGCGAGCCGGGCCGCCCGTTGTAGTTGTTGTGCCAATAGGCAGCGTGGATGGCGACGCGGCTGTTCGTGTAATACATCGTCCACGAAACGTCGAGCAGGTCGTAGTCGTTACCGGACATACGCGCGTTGGGCTGCTTCTCGTAGATGCTAAACACACCGACCGGGGTAGCCCAGCCATACTTGCCCGACTTGATGCGCGTCCCCAGAACCACGTCCGCGCCTTCCCAGGCGGTCAGTTGCTGGCGGTCCAGGTCAACCGAAATCCACTTGCCGCCGTTGTAATACGCCTGCGGCGCGTAGGCGGTGACGTTCTCCGGCACGAGCAGCGTCACGCCCTCTGCCACGCGCGGTGCCCACAGGTTCGTGCCGATGCGGTACCAATCGCCCCGCACCTCATAGGCCGTCAGAATCTCCATAGCGTTGGCGACGGTGCTGGCTCTCGGCGCAGTGTAGCTCGGCGCTGTCCGCAGGTAGATGAAGCCGTAGGCATCGGTGACGCGCATCGTTGCGACGACGCGCTCGCCCGACGAATACCAGACGCGGCTGGTATCTACAAGGTCGGTGGACTGATTGACCGGAACGAAGCTGCCGCTGTAGGTGACGGGCAGCCCGCCGGGGTTCGCCAGGAACTTCTCGGCCTCGGTCAGCATCCGGCGCGGCAGGGTAATCGGGTTGCCGTTCAGGTAGTACTGATTGCCGTTGCGCGTGACGTTGTTCGCTATCGGGTTGCCGCTGGCGTCAACGATGGGGCGCACCGCCGTGTCGGCAATCCAGCGATTCGGGCCAACGTGGTAGACACCAATCTGCCAGCCGTTGATGTAGACAAGCTCGCCCGCGCTGGCCGAGCCGTTGACCGGCGAGTCCAGCGAGCCGTAAGAGAAAGTAGAGGTATTCTGGGTGACGAGGCCGTAGCCGCCCACTTCACGCAGGCGAATGGCCTGTGCGGTCTCGGGGGTGAAGACGGCAGAACCAGCAGTGAACAAAACGGCGAGAAATACGGCAAGTATCGGTACGTAACGGCGCATCATTATCTCCTCGTGACATGACAACGTTGGCGACATGGGGGGGTGAGTACCACGCCACGTCCTATAATAACCCATAATGGTCGAAAAAGGCAAGCTGACGCCATCGGCGCGTCCATCACCTACTTGATGAACTTACCACCTAACTGCCAGGTGTCTGGTACCATCTTTACTACGCATTTAGAGCAAGAGCGGTACCAGACGGGCCGCTCCGGCGTGGCCCACGAAACGTTCTGCCGGAAAGGAAGTGGCGACTCGCGGAGCGCCGGATTTGTCAAGCAGGCAAAGCGGGGCGACAATGGGTAAGTGGCGTGGAGAAGGCGGCGCAGGCGTTAAGGCACTTTAACGGCCCGATAACCTGAGCTTTACCTCTTCCCCTTACAATGGACGTTCAGTGTGTCTCAGGTATTACCCACATTCGTTGAGGAGGATGGATGGAACGCAAACACAACTCAATACTCACCGCCGTACTCATCCCTCTATTTGCGCTGGCTCTCATGCTCGGCCTGAGCCGGTACGTCGGCACCGCGCAGGCCCAGAGCGCCGAGGAGGCAGCCGCGCCCGCAGGTGGCGGCGTTGTCACGTTGACACTGCTGCACACCAACGATGGCGAGTCGTCGCTGCTGCCATTTACCTACAATGTCCCGCCCAACTCCGGCTACTCGAACGCGACCACCGTGACGCTGCCGGTGGGTAGCATCGCGGCCTTCAAATCGGTCACGCTGCGCGAGATGAATCAGGCGCACGGCGCGGGCCACGCTGTCGTGAACGTCTACGCGGGCGACCTCTACCTGCCGAGCGCCGTGCTGGCCTGTAGCCTGCCACCCGCCCCGCCGGAGACGCCCATCTACGACGCGGTGGCGCTACGGCAGATTCCCTTTGACGCGCTCACCATCGGCAACCACGAATTCGACTACGGGCCGGAGTTCTTCGAGCGCTTCGTCCGCCAGTTCGAGTACGATACGGATAATAATGGCACCACCGAGTGGACTCACGCGTTCCTGAGTTCCAACCTCGATTTCAGTGGTGAGCCGGATTTTGATGACCTGACGGACGACGATGGCGTCATCGTTGGCACAACCTCGAACGGCAGCGTCATCGCCCACTCCCTCATCATGACGGACGCGGGGCAGATGTTCGGTGTCGTGGGTGCCTCCCCGCCGGACCTGCCAACCATCTCGTCTCCTGGCAACGTCGTGGTCACAACGGATAACCTGACCGAGACGGCGCAGGTGGTTCAGGCCGAAGTTGACCGCCTGTACGACGAGTACGGCGTGAGGAAGATTATCTTCGCCAGCCAGTTGCAGAACATCAACGCTGACATGGAACTCATTCCGATGCTCTCCCGCGTAGACGTTGCGATTGCGGGCGGTGGGAACGAATTCCTGCTGAACCCTGCCGTGCCGGACACGCAGGAAAAGCTGCCGGGCGAGCGCGCCACGCAGTTTGGCGAGTATCCCATTCGGGTGACGGACGCTACCTCGCGCACCGTGTACCTCGTCACGACGGCGGGCAACTACAAGTATCTGGGCCGCCTCGATGTCGCCTTTGATGCTGAAGGCGAGATTACTGAGTTCAACACCGACACCAGCTACCTGCGCCGCGTCATTCCCGAAAGTGAACAGGCGACGGAAGTGGGCGTGCAGGACGCCGTGACGCCCGACCCCATGATGGTGCAGACGGTGACGGAGCCGGTCGAGTCCTGCCTTGAGGACTTCGCCAACACGCCCATCGCGCGGACGGAGGTGTTGCTGGACGTGTCGCGCACAACCGTGCGTAGCCGTGAATCGAACGCCGGTAATCTGATTGCCGACTCGTTCCTGTACTCCTACCAGCAATACTCCGATACGGTCACCAATACGATGCAGTTGGCGGGAGCGACGAACCCGGTTATCGCCGTGCAGAATGGTGGCGGCATCCGCCAGAACGCGGGCGACCAGTTGCCGGTGAATGGTCAGGTACCCGGCAACATCCGGCGGCTGGATACCCTGAACGTGCTGCCCTTCGCCAACTTCGTGGCCGTCGTACAGGATGTAACCCCCGTAGACCTGGAAGCCATTCTGGAGCGTGCGGCCTCCGGCCTGCCGGGCCAGGGCGGTCAGTTCTTGCAGATAGCCGGATTCCGCGTGACGTATGACCCGTCACAGCCTGCTCAGGAATTGGACGTGGAAGGGAACGTACTGGTGCAGGGCAACCGCGTCTTCTCGGCAACGCTGGAAGACGGGACGCCCATCATCGAGAACTACGAAGTGGTTGCTAACGCGCCCCTCGTGGACCTCGTCACCAACCACTTCACAGCACGCGGTGGCGACAACTATCCCTGGCTGGCGAGCAACACCAACCAGTCCAATCTGATAGACGAGACCGGGATTCAAATCTCGTACGAGCAGTCGTTGATCGAGTACCTCCAGACCTTCCCTGTGGAGGGCGATCCTGCCCTGCCGACCATCCAGGCGGAGGACGAGCGCTATCAGCCCGGCGGAGAGGGACGCATCACGATTACGGATGCGCCTACCGCCGTCACACTGAACAACGTAGGAGCCATGCCCGGCAGCACGCTGCCCGTCTGGCTGCTGGCTGGCGCGGGTCTCGCCCTCAGCCTCGGCACGATGGCGGCGCTCCATCGCCGACGGCGCTAAACGCCTTCGTTACAGCAACCTTTCAGGGGGCGGGTGGAATTCCACCCGCCCCTTTCGTTAGCGTCGCGCAACAGCAAACAGAGGCCATCGAGCGGGCGGAGAATGACGATGCTGGCTGGACAGCCTACCCGCAAGAGGGGTTGGCAGACGACAGCCCATAGCTATACTGGTCCATGAGGTTAACACATGGGTACATCAAGTAAGGTCTAGCTCCTTACTTGTCATCCTGAACGAAGTGAATCTGCGAAGCGACCTTAAGGGGATCCACCCAGCAACA
>DASVVH010000090.1:0-12568 GCA_036386615.1 Ardenticatenaceae bacterium | reverse complement strand
TTGCTCTACAAGAACAATCTGTTGGCGTTGGTCCTTCGTCTTTCGTCCTTCGTCACTCCAGCCGGTTGCTCTCCACGAAGGCCGCCAACTCGTCGGCGCTCTTGATGCCGAAGGGAAAGGCCACCACGGAGTTGTCGGGGCGGATGAGCAGCATCGGCACGGAGGGCGGCGTCAGGAACTGCTGCCCGAAGTCGGCCCCGATTTGCCGCGCGACCTCCTGCGTGGCGATGGCGTAGTGCCAGTCGAAGCCGTTGCGCGTCGCGTGCTCCCGCAGAAGCTCCTGAGATTCGTTCAAATCAATGTCCAGCGCCACGCTCACCACGTTTGCGGGTCCGGTAGCCTCGTAAGCCTTGACCTGCTCCTGCTGCTGGCGGCAGTTCGTACACCAGACCGCCATCATCTCCAGCAGGACGTAGTTCCCCGCGCCCGTCAGGTCCGCCACGCGGAAGCTCTCGCCACTGTTCACATCCACCAGTTCGCTCGACAGGTAGACGGGCAGATTCTCGGCAGTCGGTGCAGGCTCGCTCGTCACTATTGGCTCCACTGTGACCGTCGGTTCCGGCGGTGCCGTTGCCTCCGGCACGCTCACCGTCGTCGCCTCTTCCTCAACCGTCGCGGAGCCTTCATCCTCGGTTTCGGCAGCTTCCGTCCCCATTGGCTCACTCGCCACCGCCACCTCAGTCGCCTCCTCCGTTGGCGAACTCTCGACTACAGGCTCGCTCGTCTCCGTCGCGGCGGGCGCGGGCGTCTCCTGAACCCGCTCCTCCTGCATGCTGCCCCCCGTCTCAGCCTCCGGCCCCGTCGCCGTAGAGCCGCCTCCACACGCGGCCAGCGCAAGTGCCAGCACCAGCACAGGTACAATCCCTCTCATCGGCCCTCTCATATCCCTCTCTCCTCCTATCGGCACATACCGTAGCGCCGCGCTTCAAGCCGCCACCAACTATGTTATACTCCTGACAGAGCCTTGTCGTCCGCCTTCAGCGGTCGTCAGTCGTCGGTCGTCGGTCGTCTCTGCAATTATAAAGCATGGGGAGCAATTCTTACGTGACGCTTACAACCCTGACCTGGGCGCAGATGCGCGAGGTGGAGCGCCGCCTGACCGAAACACACGGCGTGACGCTGCTACAACGAATCGAAGTCGCGGGCCGCGCCCTGGCCCAAACCGCGCGGCACCTGCTCGCCGGGCATGTCGAGGAGAAAGAAATCGTCGTTCTGGCGGGCACTGGCCCAAAAGGCGCAGCCGGGTTGGCCGCCGCGCGCCACCTGCACGAGGAGGGCGCACAGGTTCGCGTCGTCCTCTCCTCGCCCTCTGCCGCCCTGAACGAGATGGCCGCGCACCAGTACGCCCTGCTCCGCGACATGGGGCTGGATGCATGGGGCCTATCGCTCACTCAGGAGCAGATGGCCGCGCAGGAGCCGATTCGCTGGACTGAGGCCGCCCTCCTGATTGATGCCCTCCTGGAGCCGGAGCTAGAGCGCGACCCTACGGGCGAACCTGCGGAGCTAATCCGCCTCATCAACGCCACGCGCCGCCCCATCCTCTCCTTTGACGCGCCAAGCGGCCTGAGTGGGGACGAGGGGTTCATCCTCTCCCCCTGCATTGACGCCATCGCAACCCTCACACTCGCCCTGCCCAAGCGCGGCCTCATCGAGGGGTGGCCTGTCGTCGGCGAGCTATGGCTTGCCGACCTCGGTGTGCCCCCCGCCCTCTACCGAAGCATGGGCCTCGAAGTTGCTGACCCCTTCAATGGCAAGATTATCGTCTCGCTCGGCCCTGCTCGGATGGTGGGACGGGGAGCCGACGACCGACGACCGACGACCGACGACCGCTAACGGCAAGCGAATGCGGAGTGCGGAATGCGGAATGCGGAATGAACGACAACGGATGAACGGCATAACGCAAGGGCGCACCAACAGTAGGCGCTTTAGGCGAAGGCGCAAGGACGCAAAAGGAATTATTTGAAGAAACCTCTTTGTGTCCGTTCTTTGTGTCCTTTGTGTCTCTGTGGTGAAAATCCGTCCGTCGTTATCCCGTATCCCGTATCCCGTATCCCGCATCCCACATCTCACATCTCACATCTCGCATCTCGCATCCCGTATCCCGTATCCCGCATCCCGTATCCCGTAACTGAGGCCCCATGATCGCGCTCATAGCCCACGACAAAAAGAAGCTCGACCTTGTTCTTTTCGTGCGAACCCACCTCGACTTCTTCACCCGCGTTCCCACCGTCGCCACCTTCAGTACCGGCCAGATTCTGCGGGACAAAGTGGGCGTGAACGTGGAACAGGTCATGCACGGGCCGGACGGCGGCGACCTTATCATCGGCGGGCGCGTGGCGATGGGTCAGATTCAAGCGGTCATCTTCTTCCGCGACCCCCTGACAGCACAGCCCCACGAGCCTGACGTTTCCGCCCTCCTCCGCGTCTGCGACGTTCACAACGTCCCCCTCGCAACCAACCTCGGCACGGCGGAAGCGATTGTAGACTGGATGAAAGAGAAACTCCTGGGCATAGAGTAGCGCGCTGCCCAACCGTCCACCGTCCTCCGTCTACCGTCCCTTAAACACCGGCTCCCGCTTCTGGAGGAACGCCATCACCGCCTCCATCACATCCTCCGTCTGTGCCGCCTGCTGGATAGTGGCCCACTCGTCGCGGAGATGCGCGAGTAAATCCTGTTCCAAGCTCCGGTGCGCCAACTGCTTCGTCATGCGGAGCGCGACGGGTGGCCCGGCAGCCAGACGTTCCGCGACAACGCGCACCTCATCCATAAGGCTGGGGGCGGGAAAGACGCCGTTCACAAGGCCAAGCTCCCGACACTCGCCAGCGTCCACCTTGCGCCCCGTGAGCAGGATTTCCATAGCTCGCGTCGGGGGGATGAGCCGGGGCAGAAAGTAACTCACTCCCGCGTCAGGCGTCAGCGCGCGGCGCACATAGCCCGCCGCGACGTAGGCACCGTCCGCCATGTACCGCAGGTCGGCGGCAAGCGCGAGGCCGAACCCCGCGCCGACAGCCGGGCCATTGATGGCCGCAATAACAGGCTTCGCGCAGTTCACCAGCGCCAGCGCCTGACGCCCCACCCACCCCAAATCGTCGCCAGCATCAAAGACGATGCCCTTCTCCATCTGCGCGTGAAGGTCCAACCCCGCGCAGAACCCCTGCCCCGCTCCCGTAATCACCACCACGCGCACGCCCCCGTCCTCCGAAGCGTTGTGGAGCGCCTGCTGCACAGCCTCCACCAACTCATCGTCAAGAGCATTCATCCGCGCGGGGCGATTGAGCGTCAGGGTACGCACCCCGCCCGCGTCGTCCACCAGTAGCGCATCACTCATAGTCATCCCCTCCTCCTCTCCCCTGCGGTGAACGTAGCCTACACCAAAAGAGTCTGCCGCAACACTCCCGCACCGCCCGCCATCCCCTCCCGACGCAATATCTTATCAATCATCTCTTGCCGTGAAGTCGTTAGCGGTCGTCGGTCGTCCTTCGTCCTCCGTCGTCCTCCGCACCCTGATTTTGGATTCCGCCACTGTTGACTAACTTTATGGCTGCTTATCAGCTACCGTTATCCTAAGCCGGAATCTTCCGGCTCTCGCGCCACACAAAAAGGCAAGCATGGACAAAGAAGTTCGCATCATCGGCGTGCCGATGGACCTCGGCCAAGGGCGGCGCGGCGTGGACATGGGGCCGTTCGCCCTCCGCTACGCCGGGCTATCTGACCGCCTCGCCCAGCTAGGCATGCGCGTCAAAGACCTTGGCAACCTCGACGTGCCCGTGCCCGAAGCGGCCCCGGAAGTGCCGGAAAACGGCCTGCGCCATCTGCCCGTCGTCTCGGCCATAAACCGTCGCCTCGCCGGGATGTGCGCGCGGGCAATAGAGGAGGGCGCGATTCCCGTGACCCTCGGCGGCGACCATTCCGTCGCGGCGGGCAGCGTCGCGGGTGCGCGTGCCGCCGGGCGCGTGGGCGTCCTCTGGATAGATGCCCACGCCGACTTCAACACGCCCGAAACCTCGCCCAGCAAGAACCTTCACGGCATGCCCCTCGCCGCTCTCGTAGACGGCGCGGCGAAAAATTTGGCGACCTACCTTACCGACGAGCAGGTGCAGCCGCAAGAGGTGGTGCTGGTCGGCATCCGCTCCCTGGACCCCGGCGAGCGCCGCGCCCTCGTCGCGCAGGGCATCAAGCTCTACACCATGCGGGACGTAGACGAACTGGGCATCGCTGAGGTTACGCGGCAGGTGCTCGCCCATTTCAGCCGCCAGGGCCTTGAGCGATTACACGTCTCCTTTGACCTCGACTCGCTGGACCCCACCATCGCGCCCGGCGTGGGAACGCCCGTCCCCGGCGGCCTCTCCTACCGCGAGGCGCACCTTTTGATGGAGATGCTGGCCGACGACAGGCGCGTCGGCAGCGTAGACTTGGTAGAAATCAACCCGATTCTCGACACCCTGAACGGCACCGCCATTCTCGCCGTCGAGTTACTCGCCTCCCTCATGGGGCAATCCATCCTCTAATTCTTAGGACAACCTTACAGCAGCAAATAACATTATCTCACATCCCTTACTCGCATCTCGTGGCATTCCAATCATCCATTGTGGCTATTGGTTCGCGGAGACACTTCTGCTAGATTTTCCCATGTTGCCACTCCTGGTGCTATAACCTTTACACGGGCTGAACACGTATGGCATCGGATACCACTCCATCCTGGCATGTTTGGCGTGTATTCGCCTCCATCAGATGGCGTAGAAGCGTTTACAGTGCATGGCTCATGTAAGAACGTGTAGCCCTGGCTATACTCACAGGAGATGTTTGGCGGTTCTGTCATCTTCTACCGCCACCCTGTTCAACCGGATTTCATCGCGTTGACCTCTACTCATGAACAGTCAACGTATCTTCTTTGCTCTCGGAGGTTGTATGATTCGTAAGCTGGGGCTACTTCTGCTCCTGATTACGGTATTGCTGTGGGAAGCACCCGCGCGCGGCGAGGCTCCGGCCTCCACCCGCAGCGCGGATTTCGACGTGCGCCCCGCCGAGTCGCGCGGCTTCGAGCAGGAGGGCGACACCCTACAGCTTGGCGAGGCCACAGGCACCCTCGTCAGCGAGGTCTTCAGCCCCGGCTGGGAGTTCATCGCCCTCGGCGTCACCTGGCAGAGTGAACTGCCCGCCGGAGCGGAGGCCATGCTGGAAGTGCGTGCCAGTAGCGATGGAGAGCACTGGGGCGATTGGATGCTGTTGGAAATCATGGGGGAGGATCGTCCTGATGATGTGGCTGTCACATCCTCGGAATTGCTCTTCATCACGGGAACCCATGCTCAGTTGCGCGCTGCGCTCCACAATAGAACTGGAGACGCGGTAGCATGGGAGGGATTGCAACTCACGCTAATAGACTCACGTCCAGGCCCGACGGCTGAAACACGAACTACGGCGGCTTGTCCATCAGGCGCGCCCAATGTTGTTTGCCGTGCTCAATGGGGAGCCGATGAGAGCTATCGTCAGGATTACAATGTCTTCCATCCTGTCCGGGCGTTCTTTGTGCATCACACCGTGACGGACGCCGACACCGACCCGTATGTGGCTGTGCGAGCTGTATACTATTATCATGCGGTCACACAGGGATGGGGTGACATCGGCTATCACTACCTGATCTCGCAAGATGGAAGAATATTCGAGGGTCGCTACAACTCAGAGCAAGATGGGCTTTTGAGACAGGGTGCTCACGTCTATGGCTATAATCAAGGGACGATGGGCGTCTCTCTGCTTGGCAATTTCGAGAGCAACTCATCCAATCCACCACCAAGTTATCCCGCAGCGGCCATGCTAAACTCCCTCACGGAGCTACTGGCTAGGCGGGCTATCCTGTACGGAATCAATCCTCTAGCACAGGCATACGTCAATGATTACCGGTTCTCATACGGAATCGTGGCCCATCAGGATAGTCCTCTCGCAACGACGAACTGCCCTGGTAGTAGAGTCTATCTCCGCATGGGAGAAATCCGTTCCAGGGTTGTAGCACGAATAGCGGAAATTAATCAGCCCCCTCCGCCACCTCCCTTACAGGTGCAACTGACCTCCCCGGCGGTGGATTCAGTGGTGGATGGGCTGTTCACCTTGCAGGCCCGTCCTGCCTCGACTGGCCCGTCGGTGCGGCGCGTCGAATACTACCTCGTCTCGAACGGCTTGAACGGCTCTCCCACTCCCAGCTTTATCGGCGCGAGTGATGGACCACCCTGGAACATCGTAGTGGATAGCCACGCCCTGCCTGCGGGCCGCTACACACTGCGGGCCATCGCCAAAGCCGACGGGGGAGCCTCGGCAACTGACGAGCGTACCTTCAACGTCGCCACCTGGAACTGGACCAACCCGAATCCCGTCCCCGGCAGCCGCAGGCTCTATATACCCCTCATGCAGACCACCCGGAACCCCGCGTGCCGCCCGCTAATCAAAAACGGCGAGTTCCGCAGCAACACCGACTGGCTCACATTGCTGGGAACGAACGCTGCCTGGTACGACGACGCGCGCTCCGTCAGCCCGCCGCACAGCCTGCGCGTCGGCATGTCCTATTGGGAGAATTCCTGGTCCTACTCCTCCGCGTGGCTGCCTCTGACGATACCATCCGACGCGGCCCGCGCGACACTGACCCTCAAGTACCTGCCCGAAGCGGGCGACCTCTCGGAAGGGAATAGCGAGGGCGGCGACCACCAGTACATCCAGGTTCGGGATAGTTCCGAGCCGACGAGTGCGCCGCTCGCGCAGGTGCTGCCCTACGGCCTACAGAACGCGACCCAATGGCAGACTCTCACCTACGACCTGAGCACCTACCGGGGCCGTTCCATCTACCTCTACGTCGGAGCCTTCAACAATGGAACCGGCTCCAGCACGCGCCTCTACGTGGACGACGTTCAGGTCACTGCCTGCCGAAACTAGAGGAACAGCAGGCGACAGAAGCAAACAGACCGGAGCTTACTCGCTCCGGCCTGTTTGCTTTACCAATTAGGAGTTACATGTACGGCTTCACAAGGTTGGTATACAGATTGACCCAAGCGCGAAGGGAGGGCGCAACGTGCTAACGCTCTACGCCAGGCGTGTCGCTGGGTGGATCCTTCACTTCGTTCAGGATGACATGGATGTGGCTAGCTGGTACGCAGCCTACCACTGCATGCTATTCTGTGTGCTAACCTCGTGAAGCCGTACAGTTACGCAGTTAGACAGACTGGGAGCGTGGGCAGGATGCCCGCGCCGTCGCCGTAAGCCGTTAGCGGTCGTCAGTCGTCGGTCGTCGGTCGTCGGTCGTCAGCCGTCCACCTACTCAGACGCCCCTTCCCAGAAGCGGGGGAGCGTCACTCGAACCGTCGTCCCTTTGCCCGGCGTGCTGTCGAGTGTGATAGAGCCATCGTGCGCCACGACCAGCGCGTGCGCGATGAAGAGGCCCGCGCCCAACCCACTGGAGCCTCTCTGCACGGAATGGCCGTACTCGCGGAAGAGGCGCGCCTGCTGCTCCGCCTCTATCCCCGGCCCCTGGTCTTCTACCTCCACCAGGACACGCGAATCCTGATGCATCAGGCGCACGGTGATGGGCGTATCCGGCTCCGAATAGCTCGCCGCGTTCTTCAACACGTTGGTGAAGAGTTGCGACAGGCGGCGGCTATCCCCGCGCACATAGAGCAAGTCGCCGTCCCCTTCCAGCCGAATCGCCCGCTCCCGCTCGGCCACAATGCCATCAATACCATCTCGCAGGATGCTGCCGATGCTCACCTTCTGCTGGCTCAGTTGCAGCCGCCCCCGCTCGATGTAGGAGATTTCCCCAATCTCGTCTATCAGCGTGGCGAGGTCTTTCACGCGCTGGCTCATGAAGCCGAGCCGCTCCAGCAAGTCGGCGCGGCCTTCGGGCGTCGCGGGGTCCAGCGTGCCGCGCTGAAGCTTGCGGAGAATGAGGTCCGCCATCGCCTTGATGCTGGAAAGTGGCCCTTTCAGGTCGTGGTTGACCATCGAGAAGAAGTGGTCGCGCGCGGCGCGCTGCCGTTCCATCTCGCGCGCCTGCTGGTGGCGTGCCAGCCCCAGGCTCGCCAGCGCCAGCCAACCCTCCAGTTGCGCCTGTGCCGCGTCAATCTCGACAGGAGTACGCACCCAAAGCAGCGCCGCTTCCATGCCGGGGAGCGCGAAGAGCAGGCTCTCCTCCTCGCGGCGCGGGAAGTCACCTCCCGATTCAACTACGCGGGAGGGCAACTCGCCCTGCGTGGCGAGAGGTTTCAGCCCAGTTCCGTCACGAAGAAAGAGGGCGACATCGGGCGTGTCGAACAGGCGCGCCACGCAGCGCGCGAAGTCTGCCAGCCATTGCTCGTCTCCGGCGGTTGCGACCTGCGTGGCAAAGGTGTCAAGGGTCGGCAAGGGCGGGAGCGTCGGGGACACGTTGTCCATCGTTGAAGTCTCCGATGAGCGCCATCGTCATCATCCATATAAAGGCCAGATCGACCAGAAAGAAACTATTATCAATCAGGCCATGCGCCAGCGTGGCGACCATGCTGGCACCCAATCCCACGAGCAAGGCTCTTGCCAAGGTATTGAGAGGTAGATGATGAATCCCGGCGAACCATTTGCGCCAGAAGGCTCCCTGCTGCCAGAAGAAGAAAACAACCCCCGGAAGGCCCAGCGCCAGCCAGAAGTGCAGCACGATTTGGTGAGGGTGGCTCAGGTCCGGCTCGCGCCACGCCTGCGGCAGACGATAGGCATCGTAGGTGTAGAGGAAGTTGTCCAGCCCCACGCCGAGCAGGGGGTAGTCCCGCGCCATCGCGAGCGAGGCTTTCCAGAGATAGACGCGCACGATAAAGGTGCCGCCCTCCAGATTCGCGGCGCTGGCAACCCGCTCCGTGCCGAGAAACGGGACGAGCGCCAGCAGCCCGACAACAGCAACCGTGCCGACGGCGAGCCGCGCCCGCCTGCCGCCCCACCACGCCAGCCAGAGCATGGCGGCGGGCATTCCCAGCAGCCACGCCCCCCGCGAGAAGGTCAGGAAAAGGGTGATTCCTAAGGGAAGCGCGGCGGCGGTGTAGAGCAGGCGGCGGCGCGAGAGCGGCGCGATGAGCACAACGGCGGCGACGATGGAGAGCACGCGGTCCAGCAGCAGCGAGAGGTTGTTGGGCGAGCCGTAGACCGCGCGAATCCGGCGCACACCCTCCGCCGTGATGATGTTCGCGGTGAAGAGCCACTGGTACAGCCCATAGAGTGAGACCGCTGTTGCTGAGAGGACAAGCGCATCCACGAGCCGCCAGCGTTGGGCAGAGGTCAATCCCGCGCGGCGAATGAGCCAGAACCACGCGACCGACTCCGAAACCACCACGCGGAACTCACGCGAGGCGACGCCGAAACGGCGCGCGAAAAAAACCGAGAGCGCCGCCCACGCCACGAAGAGCAGCATCGCCCAATCCAGGCCATCGCGCGGCCAGAAGAGGGCGCGCAGCCTGTCGAGGAGATTGCCGGGGTAGAGCAGGAGGCCGCGCGCGACCCACACCGCCGCGCACAGTAGCAGCAGCAATTCCACCATCGAGAATTGGAGGGGCGGGAAGGGCTTGGTCTGCAAGAAGAAGGGGATGCTCAAGGCGACGCCCGCCATTCCCAGGTCGAGCCGCAGGGCGACGAGCACGCCCAGCAGCGCATAGACGAGCAGCGCCACCGTCCGGTTGTCTATCTCGTAGAAGGCCAGGGCGACGGCGGCGAGCACCGCCATCTGGAGCCATTCGGGGCGGCGGCGGAACCAGCCAGCCCAAGCAGCCCAAGGCAGCGAGCCGACGTGCCACCCCCAGCGCGCGGCCAGCACGGCGAACATCCCGGCGATGATGAGCAATGCCCAATCGAATCTCAGCAGTTCGGCCCGGCCCCTGTTCTCCCAATCCACGCGCTCCTGAGCGCCCATCGGGCCATTGAAGAAGAGCGTGCCCATGCGGGCGGTGGTCTCGCCTAGCGGGGTGAGCGTGCCACTGTCGTCCAGCATGGCGAGGCCGACACGGGGGTCTTGCGGGCCAACATTGGGCTGGAGCGGTTGGAGGGCGACAAGTTGAACCCAGCGCCATTCCAGCGCCGTCCGCCGGATGGCCTCTTCCAGACGTGGCCCTTGCAGGAGAGGATGGTGGCTGCCCCAGGGCGGCGGGTCGCCCGCCCAATCGTCGGGCAGCGTCACCCAGCCACCCTCCACGAACCAGACGGGCGTCTCCTCGTCCCCGTTGCGCTGCATCACCTCGTGGACGAGGACGGGACGGTCGAAGTTCAAGGTGCCTTCGTCGTACAACCGCTCAGTTGGCCCATACCAGAAGCCGTAGGGCTTGAGCGCGACTGCGTCAAAGTAAGGAGCCGCGCCCGCGTCGTAGAGGCCCTGAAGAAAGCGCATCTCGCTGATATTGAAGCCGCCCGGCTCGCTCGTCGGGCCTAGTGCCCCGGCGGCGATAACTGCATCGGGGTCGGCCTGGCGGATGACCGGGACCGTCGAAGCGAGGAAAGCGGCGTAGCTCTCCGGGTCAATGATGACCTCGGTGCCCCAGTGAGGCATCAGGTTCGGCTCGTCCCAGATTTGCCACGCCATCACCTCATCTCCATAACGCTCGGCGGCGGCACGGGCGAAGCGCGCGAAATCGGCGCTGTTCTCCGGCGGGGCCAGTGGGTTGTCCTGCTCTTTGGGCTGGCGCGCCCACTCCGGCGTGCGGTTGAGGACGAGGACCAGCGCGAAGCCCCGCTCCCGCGCCGCGCCCACGATGCGGTCCCACTGTTCCCACTGGAACTCGCCGGGCGTGGGTTCGATGGCGTCCCAGGGGAGTTCCTGGCGCAGCCAGCCCATGCCCATCTCCCGCGCGGTGTCCAGAACGCGCGCCAGTTCCGCCTCCTCTTCGTACTGTTCCAGCGCGACGGTGGTGCCCAAAGGGGTGGAGAGGCCGGTGGGCGGCGGGAGCGGGTCGCCGGGGAACCAGACGCCACGCTGCGCCCCGTGCCGCGCCACCAGAATTCCGTAGAGGAAGAGGAGGAACAGGGCGATGAGCAGGGTGTAGAAGCCGATAAAGGCGAAGCGGGCGCGCGTGGACACAGAATTCGTATTCATGGGCAGAAGGCGGCACTCTGGGCCGTGTAGGCAGATGGTAGCCCAGAGTGGCAGATGGACAAGCCTACAGCGCCCCGCCCTCTGCCACAGGAGCCACTGCCGCTACGTCACCCTGTCAGGAGTGCCACTCTCCGCAACGGCCTTTAGCTTCTTCATCTGCTTTTGGAGGATGCGGTTGGCGAACCAGCCGAAGAGTGCTCCCATCAGGCGGGCGATGGCGGTGTGGTAGGTCACCTCGTCGGAGAAGTCGAGGCGGGTGCTGCTGGCAGAGATGGGGGTGAAGCGGTACTCCACCGCGACGGTGAACTGCTTGTTGCCGAGGCTGATGCCAAGGTGGCGCGGCCTGTCGTATGCGGTGACGACGCCCTCGTACTCTTCGACGCGCCCACCCTCGCGGATGCGCTGTGTGAACCTCGTCCCGACGCGGTTCTGCTCGTCAAGCCCGTAGGGATAGATAATCTCCTCAACGCCTTCTGCCCATAGCTTTATTTTTTCTGGGTCTTCAACGGCGTCGAAGGCGGCTTCAACAGGAGCATTGATATCGAGTGTGTGCCGGGTTGCCATACATCCTCCTTGCATTGAGTGGGGGTTAACAATTGCAAGGTCAGAGTACGACAGCACCGCGACAGTAACAGTGCAGAATGCGGAATGCAGAATGCGGAATAAACTGATAACGGCAATGGTATTTGTGACGTGCTCCCCCACAAACCCCACATTGAAGGGAACGATGAGGGATTGCTTGGTACATTATGTCAAGCAAAGCCTACCTGTATCGCATTCTCAGGTAGGCTTTGGTAGGCTTTACTTCACATAAGGTGGCCTTGGCCCTCCTGCCACCTCGCAATACCTATTTCTCGCCCACCGATTGCGGAAGTGCCGCACAGCGTCAAAAGCGACTGCTTGACTTTAATATCGCGGCTTAGAGTTAGGGGTCTACGGAAGGTAGCCCAGGTCGCGCAGGCGCTGGAGAACCAGGGAGTCTATCTCTTCGTCAGGGGCACGCTCCGTCCATCGGGCGGCGCGCTCGTCCGCCTCGGCGCGAATCGCGGCGGCACGCGCGGCCAACTCCCCGCGCAAGCTCTCGTCCGCCAGTGGGCGGCGCTCGCCGGGGTCCGTGCGAATGTTGAACAGCAGGGGCGTCGCTCCATCGCTGGGCGCGATGGCCTTCCAGTCGCCCAGCCTCAGCGCCCACCCCTCCGGGTTTTCCAGCAGCAGCGCCCGCGCCTCGCCCAGAGTCGGCTCCGCCACCATTCGTTGCAGCGGAATCCCGTCCCCGGCCTCCGCGCCGGGCAGTGAGAGCAGCGCCTGCAAGGTTGGCAGCACATCGAGCAGCGACACGGGCGCGGCGCAGGTAGCTGCCTCCCGCTGCCCCGGAAACTTCACCAGCAGCGGCACCGCTATCTGCTCTTCCCACAGGCCGTTCGTGTGCCCCATCAGCCCGTGCTCGCCGAACGCCTCCCCGTGATCGCCCGCCACGATGACCAGCGCCTCCT
>DASVVH010000089.1:0-1688 GCA_036386615.1 Ardenticatenaceae bacterium | reverse complement strand
AGGTAGGTTACGAGTTGCGAGGACATCGTTCGGTTCCTGCTGCCATCCCACATCTACGATTGAGCGTGCTCACTGGCCGGTGAGGTTGGGAAGAATGCTAGCCAGATCGTTGTTTGCATAGAGATAGACGGCAACGGCCAGGATGCCCAGAACGATGCTGAGGGCGTAGGTTCGCACGAAGCCAGTCTGTAGGCGACCCAGCAGGCGGTTCAACGCGCCAAACAACCAGCCGACGCCGTTCACGGCCCCGTCAATGATGAGGCGGTCGAAAAAGCGGGCGCTCCAGGTGGCGAGCCACTGGAAGGGGCGGACAATAACCGCGTTGTAGATTTCGTCTACGTACCACTTGTTGAGCGAACCCTGATAGAGCGGGCGCAGACGTTTGGAGATGCTAGCCGGGTTGATGGAGCGTCTGGCGTACATCAGGTAGGCCAGCACGATGCCGCCGATAGCAATGACGGTGGAGAGCAGGAGCGAGGTCAGCACGGGGATGCCGCCCTCGGCGTGATGCTCTATACCCTCAAAAACTGGCTCTAGCCACTGGTGAATGAGGCCATGTTCCAGCGGGACGCCAAAGACCAGGCCACCTAGCAGGGCAAAAACCGCCAGCACCATGAGTGGAATGGTCATGACGGGCGGGCTTTCGGCAGCGTGTTCGGCAGCTTCTGTGCGTGGCTCGCCCGCGAAGACGAGGAAGAACTGGCGGAAGCTGTAGAAGGCCGTCATGAAGGCGGTAATCAGGCCGATGACGTAGAGGAGGTTGCGCCCGTCGTGCTGCGTCAGGGTCAAAATCTCGTCCTTCGAGAAGAAACCGGAGGTGAGCGGGAAGCCCGCCAGCGCCAGCGCGCCGATGAGGAAGGTCCAGGCAGTGGCGGGGATGCGCCGCCACAGGCCGCCCATGTTTCGCATATCCTGCACGTCGAAGGCGGGCGATGGTTCGGGGTCGTGCGACTCCGATTCGAGCGGCGCGTTCTGCTCTATCGTCGGGTGCGCGCCCGGCTCGTCATGGAGGCCCGCCGAGTGGGTATCGGACAGAGCAGCCGTCGCGGGGGGGGCATGTGCCTCGTCATGAGTGCCGTGCTCGTCATGCGCGCCGTGATGACCCTCAACGTGGTGGAGGCCGTGTTCCATCGCGTGCATCACGGAGCCGGAGCCGAGGAAGAGCAGCGCCTTGAAGAAGGCGTGTGTGAAGAGGTGGAAGACCGCTGCGACGTAAGCCCCCGCGCCCACGCCCAGGAACATGAAGCCTAGTTGGGAGACGGTGGAGTAGGCGAGAACCTTCTTGATGTCGGTCTGTGTCAGGGCAACGGTGGCGGCGAAGAAAGCGGTGAGCACACCCACCCACGCGACGGCATCAAGTGTGTCGAATCCTGGACCTGCTTGGGCTTGCAGCAGGGACGCCGAACGCGCCAGCAGGTAGACGCCCGACGTGACCATCGTCGCGGCGTGGATGAGCGCGGAGACGGGTGTGGGGCCAGCCATCGCGTCGGGCAGCCAGACATAAAGCGGAATCTGCGCCGATTTCCCCGTGCAGCCTATGAAGAAGAGCAGGGTAATCAGGGTGAGGGTAGCGGGCGCAACCGTTGCGGCTGCGGGGAGCACGTCGGCATAGGCTAGCGAGCCGAAGGTCGTCCACGTTAGGAAGATGCCGATGAGCACGGCGAAGTCGCCGATGCGGTTGACGATGA
>DASVVH010000088.1:0-14614 GCA_036386615.1 Ardenticatenaceae bacterium | reverse complement strand
ACGTTCGATGGAGGACAGAGGCGGATAACGGATTTTCACCACAAAGACACAGAGGACACAAAGAACGACACAAAGAACGACTACAGAGAATGACCACAAAGAACGTCCACAGAGAACGTCCACAGTCAACGGTAGGCGCTTTAGGCGAGAACGGCAGCTTATTTTCTCCTCCGATGCAAAGGGCGACAGAGAACAGCGTTTGGTAGACCGACACGCGGTAACGGTGCTGTGCTCCGAGATGAGAGGCGCGGAGTACGGAGCGGGCGGGACGCCCGCGCTCCCGGCTGTGCTCAACAAGGTTCTACAGGCTGTGACGCGTGGCGCGGCCAGAGAAACGTGTGTTTGTACATAATAAAAGACCTCAAGTGCCAAATTCCTGAGGAACTGGTAGATGGCTGATGAGTTGCGGGGTTGAGGGGGCGCGGGTTGGGCTGTGACGGGGCGCATGAGGGTCTGCGCGCTTTGGGGTAGAATGTTGAGAGCTTCCGAAATAGAGGGCGAAGATAGAGCGAATGAATCGTAGAGGATGGATTGCAATTCTGGTGCTGGTGGTGGCGCTGGTGGGCGCGGGGGCGTGGGTGGCGCGGCGTCCGGCGCGGGCGAATAACGAGGTGCGCTCGTCGCTCATCGAGACGATGGGCGGGCCGGTGGAGGCTGAGGGGTTCGCGCGGGCGACGGACCCGGCGGGGATGAGTTTCCCCGACGCTTTCGGGCCGCACCCCAGTTACCAGACGGAGTGGTGGTATTACACGGGGAACGTGCAGACGGCGGAGGGGCGGGCCTTCGGCTACCAGTTTACTATTTTCCGCCGCTCGCTAACGCCGAGCGCGCCGGAGCGTGAGTCGGCTTTCGCCACTAACGATGTGTACATGGCGCATTTCGCGGTGACGGACGCGGGGGGGAGTCGTTTCTTCGAGAACGAGCGTTTCCAGCGGGGCGGCGGAGGGGCGGCGGGAGCGCAGGCGGAGCCGTACCGGGTGTGGCTGGATGATTGGTCGGTGGAGGAGATCGAGCCGGAGGTGTACCGGATGCGTGCCCAGGCGGAGGAGGTGATGATTGATTTCACGCTGCGCTCCGCGAAGCCGCCCGCGCGGCACGGCAACAATGGGCTGTCGCAGAAGAGCGGGGAGGTGGGCAACGCGAGTTACTATTACTCGCAGACGCGGTTGGAGACGACGGGGACGCTGGCGATTGGGGAGCAGCGCTTCGAGGTTGGGGGGCTGTCGTGGAAGGACCACGAGTACGGCACGTCGTCGCTGGCGGAAAATGCCGCCGGGTGGGACTGGTTCTCGCTGCAATTGTCGGATGGGCGCGAGTTGATGTACTTCCAGATTCGGACGGTGGATGGGGGAGTGGAGCCTGCTTCCAGTGGGTCGCTCGTTCTGGAGGATGGCACGGTGCGGCCTCTGGCGCGGGAGGCGGTGCAGGTGGAGGTGCTGGAAACGTGGACCAGCCCTGAGTCGGGCGGGGTGTATCCGGCAAAGTGGCTGCTGCGGGTGCCGTCAGAGGGGATTGAACTGACCATCACGCCGCTCATCCCGGACCAGGAGTTGAATGTGAGCGCGACGTACTGGGAGGGGGCGGTGGTGGCGGAGGGCAGCGCGGGGGGGCAGCCCATTACGGCGCGGGGCTACATTGAATTGACGGGATACGCAGGGGAGCGCGCGCCGTCGGTGTAGGCGGAGGCCGCCGAGGAGCAATCGGGAGGGATTTGGAATGACCTGAGTCTCTAATGACATTGCGGCGGATGAGGTTTGACATGGAACAAGGCACAATGCATGTTTCTTTGATAAGGTTTGGTGCCCGGCGTGGGGCGAAGACAGGCTTAATCCTATCATTCCTGTACATCTTTGTCTTCTGGCTTTATATCGTAGTCACCGACAGGGGTTATGACCTGGAGACAGCCATTATGGTTTTGCTACTGTTCTTGTTCTACGGGAGTGTTTTAGGTGTACTACCTTCTGTTGCATTGGGAGCGATAACGGGTTATTTGATTGGGAAAACGTTTGATATGCAAGGGAGCGTGTTATCAGATTATAAAGCCCTCTCGATAAGCCTTTTTATCTGTTTGGCTATTGCAGCTTTCCTCAACCTGCTGGCGCTGCTACTCTTTTTCAATACTTTGAGCCTCACTTCAAGTCAATTCGGTGGCTACTTCATTTATCTGGGACTTCCTAGCATTATCTATCTTCTAGGGGGTAGCTGGATGAGCGTTCGAGCTTATAGGGATATACGAGCCAGAGGATAGTGATGGTGAGAGATGGGGCTTTTACCCTCACCTGCGTCTGCTGCAAAAAGCGTGGGGGTGGCAGGTTCAAGAATACCTTTGAGCCTATAGCGGGGAGGTAGAAGATGTACGAGCCTGCGAAAGATCGGTGGCTGCCAAGAGAGGGCGCAATCGCCGGGGCTAAAATGGGATTGGTGCTGTGCCTTGGTTACATTGTGTGGTCCATAGTGCGCCTCACGGTAGAATTTATTACGGAGGAGTATTACCTGCCATCTGAAGGGTTAGGCGGTGTAGCTGCACAATTTTTCTTCGTGGCACTATTTGGTGTGCTCATTGCCGGGCCGCCATCCGTCATCCTGGGAGCACTGACAGGGTGGATAATGGGAAAACGCTTGATGCAGCGAGCTTCCGTATCGAGAGTAGAGACTATGCGACTTGCGCTACAGATCTGCCTTGCCTTCGCGGTGCCGGGCAATGTCGCTGCAATATTGCTGTTGCAGGTTAGGCCAGACCCGGTGCAATCCGGCTCCTTTTACCCGTACATCACGTTTCTGGCGGTCCCCAGCATCATTTATGTCCTTGGTGGTGTGTGGATGGGTGCGCGGTGGCACAGGCTGCAATTCGGTAAGGAATCATGATGAAAGAGGCGTCATCGCTTGCGAAGGTGGGCTTCATCCTGGGCCTGAAGACGGGGCTGGGGCTGTCGGTCATCTACCTCCTGATGTTCGTCCTGTTGGTGCTTGTCAGTACTGTGCCGCGCCTTGACGGACTCGGCGACATCATCACGGGGGGCGCGGTGCTGCTCTTCTTCGTTTTTCTGATTGGAGGACTCATTGGCATTTTGCCCGCAACCTTCCTGGGGGGTATCACGGGTTGGGTGCTTGGATGGGTGCTGGAGAGGCGGGGTGAATCGCTGACGAGAGGTCAGTTCGCTTTGATGAGCATGGGCATCTGCTTTGTCATCGTGCTGTTTGTGAACGTTGTGCTGGTGCTGGCGGGTTGGACTCAGTCCGAGGGAGCAGAAGACTTCTTTTCGGGATACTTGCTGCTGCTGGGCGTGCCGAGTCTGATTTACGTGGCGGTTGGCGGCTGGGTGGGCAGGCGGCTTTACACGCGGAGGGCAGCGCGGGGGGTTGAACCGCAGGCTGAAAGCTGAAGTCGGCTCGAAGTTCCTTTGCGCCTGCTGGAGCGGAGCAGTTGGGGCGGTTGCCATATCCTTCTGATATTGATAATATAGAAGCCCTACCTTCATAATTTGAAAGTAGGGCTTTAGAAATTCGATGTGGAGCCAGTCGCCAGCTTTGAGGCGACATAAAAATCCTCGCTTCCCGGCATTATGCCGATTGCCTTCTCGCACAGACCGGGGTTGATAAAAGCCCTGTACGGGGAGTATGCTCTAGGACGCGAGGGTGGCGGTGCATCGAGACGAGATGATTCCGGTTTGAGCAGAGAGGAGACAAATGGAACACACGCTGTTGGAACAGACCGAGTTTGTCGAGAACCCCGAACCACGCTGCCCCGTCGTGCTGCTCCTCGACACTTCCGGCTCGATGAAGGGAGAGCCGATTAACGAACTGAACGCGGGGCTACAGGAGTTCGACCGGGCGTTGAAGGCGGACAGCCTGGCCGCGCTGCGCGTGGAGGTCGCTATCGTGACGTTCGGGGGCGGGGTTCGGGCGATGAACGTGGGCGGGAGCGCGGCGTTCGACGCGGAGCAGCCTTTCGTCACCGCCGACAGCTTCCACCCGCCTACGCTGGATGCAAGCGGCGATACGCCGATGGGCGAGGCGGCGCGGCAGGGGCTGGCGCTGCTCCGCAAGCGCAAGGAGACTTACAAGCAGAACGGGGTGGAGTACTACCGGCCCTGGTTCTTCCTGCTTTCGGACGGGCAGCCGACGGACGCGGGCTGGGAAGGGGCGGCCTCCCAGGTGCGCGAGGAGGAGGCACGGAAGGGCGTCATGGTCTTCGCGGTTGGGGTGGAGCAGGCGGATATGGGCAAGCTGGCGCAGTTCTCCGGCCAGCGCGAGCCGCTGAAGTTGAAGGGGTTGGCCTTCCAGGAGCTTTTCAACTGGCTCTCGAAGAGCCTCACGTCGGTGTCGCATTCCAACCCCGGCGATCTGGCCCCGTTGCCGCCCGTCGGCTGGGCAGCAGTGGATACGTCGCACTGAGATATGGGATATGGGATGCGAGATGCGGGATAACGGCGACGACCGACGACTGACGACCGACGACCGTCTACGGCAAACGGCGGACGGCGGACGGATTACGGCGGACGGCGGACGGATTACGGCGCGGGAGTGGAAGGTGGTGGGGGCGTCGGTGGCAGGTACGTCGCACCTGCGGGCGGAGCTTCCGTGCCAGGACGCTCACCTGATTAGTTACGAGGAGGGGGGCGGGCTGCTGGTGGCGGTGGCGGATGGGGCAGGCTCGGCTCCACGCTCCGGCGAGGGCGCTCACCGGGCGGTGGCCCGCTCTCTGGCCGCGCTGAAGGTGGCGACGCAGCAGCCTCCGCAGGACGAGAGCGGGTGGCGCGAGGCGATGGCGTTCGCCTTCGCGGAGGCGCGCGAGGCGCTGGTCAATCTGGCGCAGAGCGAGGGGGAGCCGCTACCCGCGTTCTCGACGACGCTGACGTGCGTGGCGGCGGTGGATGGTTGGCTGGCGGTGGGGCAGATTGGCGACGGGGCGGTGGTCTTTCAGGAGGAAGATGGCACGCTACACACTGCCGTGCAGCCGCACCGGGGCGAGTACGCCAACGAGACGCGCTTCGTCACCTCGCCCGGCGCGCTGGACTTTGTGGAGGTGCGGGCGCTCGCTCAAGAGGTGCGGGCGCTGGCGGTGACGACAGACGGGCTGCTGAAGCTGGCGCTGCTTATGCCGGATTACGTGCCGCACCCGCCCTTCTTCGACCCGCTGCTGAAGTGGGTGGCGCAGATGGAGAGCGCGGCGGTGGGCGAGGAGGAACTGAGCGCGTTCCTGGCGTCGGAGCGAGTATCCGCGAGGACGAGCGACGACAAGACGCTGGTCCTCGCCACGAGGCGCTTGCCGCCTGCTGGTGATGGTTTGACCTGATGATTGTCTACGACGCGCGCGGGCAGGTGGTCGCACTCGGCAAGTCGCTGGCACGCGGCGGCGAGGCGATAGTCTACCGCGTGCGCGACGAGCCGGAGTTTCTGGCGAAGCTGTATGTGCCCGCGCCGCGCCCGAAGCAGGAGAAGAAGCTGGCGTGGATGGTGGCACACCCGCCCGCGTTCCCCGCCGAGGTGGGCAACCATCGGCTCGTGGCGTGGCCGAGCGGCACGCTGCACAACCGGCGGGGGCTGTTCGTTGGTTACCTGATGCCGCTCGTGAAGGGGGCGGTGCCCCTGCTGCACGTCTACAGCCCCAAGCTGCGCGAGAAGACGCTGCCGGGCTTCACCGTGAAGTATCGTTACCGAGCGGCGCAGCACCTCGCCTACGCGCTGAGTGCCCTGCACGCGCGGGGCTACGTCGTGGGCGACCTCAACGAGAGCAACATTCTCGTCACCCCGGCGGCGCTCATCACGCTGATAGACACCGACTCGTTCCAGGTGCAGAGCCGCATGGGGAGCAAGCCGATTCTGCATCCCTGCCCGGTGGGCAAGGCGGAATACCTGCCGCCGGAGCTACAGGGGGCGAGCCTGGGCAGCATCGTTCGGCAGCCGGAGCACGACTATTTCGCGCTGGCGGTGCTCATCTTCAAGCTGCTGATGGATGGGCGGCACCCCTTTCAGGGGCAGTGGCTGAGGGGTGGCGAGCCGCCCGCGCTGGAACACAAGATTGCGAAAGGGTGGTTCCCCCACACGCCGAAACCGCACGGCATGGTTGCGCCGCCGCCCAACACGCCGCCGCTGGACGTGCTGCCGCCGCAGGTGGCGGAGTTGCTGCACGCCTGTTTCGTGGATGGGCACGCGGACCCCCACGCCCGCCCGACGCCCGACGAGTGGGTACACGCGCTCCAGCAGGCGGAAGCCTCGCTGCGGGAGTGTGCGAACGGGCACCTTTTCTCCGGGCACCTGCGGCGCTGCCACCAGTGCGGGGCGGGGCGGGCGGTGCTACCGAAGTGGGCGATTCCCGTCGTGGCGGGGGCGCGGCGCACCACCGCGAGGGCCATCCACGCCGCACCGCAGGCTGTTGGGGCCGGGCTGCAACCCGCCCGCGCCATCGCGCGCCGCCTCGTGCTGCCTGCCTCATGGCGGAGGACGCTACGCCAGCGCGCGTTCTGGGAGAGCTTCCTCGGTATGCGCCATCGGTGGTTCGGCCCGCTCACGGCGGCGCTGCTTGGCGCGGTGAGCGTGTTCGTGGTCCTGCTGCGCGACCTCTATCCCTCCGGCGCGGAGCTACCGCCGCTCTCGGTGCTGCTCCTGACTTTCGCTACGGCGGGGGCGGCGGCGCGAACGTTGGCCCACTATGCTTCCGCCCGGCATTACACCTTTTCCCGCGACGAGGCGGGCCACATGCTGGCGCTGGTGGCAGCAATGCCGCCGCTACTGCTCTACGGCCTGCCTGAGCGTGGGCTGACGAGCGCGGCGGAGGGTGTCCTGCCCCTTCTCGCGTGGATTGGGGCGGTGGTGGCGCTGGTGGCGGTGCTGGGGACGCGCAGGTTCTGGGGCTGGCCGTTCCTCGCCATCCTGGCCCTGACGACGCTTCCGCCGGAGCCGCTGTGGCTGGTGCCCGCGACGCTCCTGCTGCAAGGGCTGCTGCTGGCGTTTTACGGTGCGGCATGGCTGTTGACGTTAACAGTACGGCTGCCCAATGTACGGGTGCCGAAGCGCTTGCCGAGGCAGGTGCCCCGGCCACCCCGTGCTATCGTGAAGTGGGGCGTGCTGGCCGCCGCGCTCGCCTACTTTGGCGCGACCACGCTGGCCGCGAACCCGACACCACTCACGACCCCGCGCGCGGCGGCTCCGTCATCCGCGTGGGCATCGCTTCCGGGGCGCGGCATCGTGCCCCCCGCTACTACGTTGCGCCGCGCGCGCGTGGTCAACGTGGCCCCGCAGGCGCTGAACATCCGCGCCGCGCCGGGGGCGGACGCCTCATTGGTGACTACGATTCAGGAGGGGACGGAGGTCGAACTGTACGAGCAGCGCGTGGAGAGTGGCACACCCTGGCAGCGCATCCGGGCGGGAAGCGTGGAAGGCTGGGCCAGCGCGTCGTACCTCCAGGAAATCACCCCCTGAGCTTCGCGGCTATTTGCAGGGCTGTGTCAAATTGGGAGAGGGGAAGGAGGAAAGGGAGCGAGAAAGGGGCCGGAGGGCACAGAGGCCAGTATAGGCCAGTAACGGCCAGTACTGGCGAGCGATAAGCGGCCAGTATAGTGGTAAGTAGCTGCTATATAGATGTTAATTATATCACAAACCGCGCTACTTTGACACAGCTCTGGGCTATTTGCATCATCCCCGGAAAGGTATAATAGTTTCAGAGGCAACGCCTATCTCGTTGGCTTCTCGTCATGCCTCCGACCTGAGAGGGGTGCTTTTGTGGCAAGGGTATCTACACAGCCTGCTGAGGAACAGCCATTAGTACGCGCTGGCAAGCGGCTGACTGGAAGCGTCCGGGCGCGTGGCCCAAAGCGGGAAACGCTGGTTCACTTCTGGCGGGAGCATGGGCTGGCGCTGCTCGCGTACCTGCTCGTCAGCCTCGTGGTGACGTGGCCCCTGGCACGGGATTTCTCGACTCTCCTCCTCAGCGACGGGGGCGATGCCCGCAACAACCTGTGGGCCTTCTGGCATCTTCATCTGTGGGCGCGGGGCGACGACCCACTGCTCTACACCTCTCTGCTGTACTATCCATACGGCATCTCATTGTGGCTGCACGGCGTTGGGCCTGTTATCGGTCTCTTTGCGCTGCCCTTCTGGCGCTTCGGGCCGGAAGCGGCGTACAACGGTGCGCTCCTCGTCGGACTGGTGCTGACGGGCTATTTCACGTACCGCCTGACGCGTGGCCTGCACTTCGCCCGCGACGTGGCTCTCTTTACCGGAACGCTGTTGATGACCTCGGCAATGGTGCTCGCGGGGTTGTGGGGCCACCCTGAAAAGGTGTTCCTGGGCGCGCTGCCACTGACGGCGCTGGCGCTCCACCACGCGCTTGATCCGAAGCGCCGCGTGGGCTGGACCGCCGCAACGGGGTTGGCCCTGCTCGTCACCCTGCTGACGAGTGGCTACCAGTTTGTCTTCGCGGTGCTGATGGTCGGCTTCTTCGGGGTGGCAATCGGGCTGGCGACTCCTCCGGCGGAGCGCCGCACCGTGCTCGCCCGCGCCGCGATAGTGGGCACGAGCGCGCTGCTCTTCGTCGGCCCCGCGCTCTACGCCATCTACCGCGCGACGAGAGACCCGCACCTTCTCCTCACGGCGAGAGAGCAGGCGGCCCTGCCCTCGCTACACCCTGACCTGTTGCAGTTCTTTTTGCCTGCCGGGCACAGCGCGCTGTTCGGCTCGGTTGACGCGCAGGTGTCCGGCAGATACACCGACATCACTTATGGCATCGAAACGGCGGTGGCGCTGCCCTGGGTGGGCATCTTTCTTTGTCTCTTCGCCGTCCTGCGGAAAGCGGGGCAGGCGCGGCGCTGGTTCGGCTTCACCCTCTTCTGCATCCTGTTCGCGCTGGGACCGTCCCTGAAGGTGCTGGGCCAGACGCGCTTCATGGACTCCGCCCTCTCACTGCCCCTGCCCTTTCAGAGCTTGACGGCGCTGCCGGGGCTGGATTTCATGCGCGCGCCGGGGCGGTTCATGCAGATAGGGTTTATCGGCTTCGCCGTGACGGCGAGTTACGGTCTCGCCGCGCTGGCGCGGCGTTTCCCTCGCTATCGGCAGGGGTTGATAGCGGGTGCGTTGGTGCTGGTGCTGCTCCAGAGTTGGCCCCGCGCGTGGCCCCAGGAGGCGCTGCCCACGCCACCCGTCTTCTACGAGGAACTGGCGCAGGACGGTGAGCGATACGGCGTCTTCGATATTCCCGTCAAGCAGAAGGAGGGCATGGGCTACGAGTGGGAATTGGTTACCACGTCGCTGCTCTTCCAGACTTACCAGATGACTCACGAGAAGGGGATTGCTGCCGGGTTTATCTCGCGGGGGTACGGCGGCTATCCAGAGCCTTTTCCCTTCATGCTCAGGCGTGAAACCAATGTCGCTTCGGGCCTTCTCGTCAATGGGAGTTCGCCAAGTCCATACGCCGACGCGCAACGTCAACTCGCCGGGAAAGGCTACCGCTACGTCGTCTGGCACAGAGAGTTGTTCCCCGGCTCGGCGGGGCAGGCGACGGCGCAACAGTTCGTGCAAGGAGCCTTCGGCGGGCAAGCGTCGGTGTGGGAGGACGAGCGCAGCGCGGTTTATGAGGTCACGGAATCGGCGGTCAGCGCTCCACCTGTCACGACGCTGGCGTTGGGTGACAATTGGCTGTCCACGTCAACGCCTTACCGGGCCCCGTCCCCCGCCACGCTGACGCTGGAATCGCCGCGCGAGCAACGGGCGCTCCTCCGCCTGATGCCCGGCGTGCTGCACGACCCTCAATCGCCCCTCGCGCCGGGGCTGGGCACTCGCGGGGTGTTGACCGTGCAGGTGGGGGAGAGCTTTTCGACCTCGCTGGAGGTGGAGGCGTACAAGGTTGCCGCCGTGCCACTGCTCCTCCCCGAAGGGAACCACCCCATCTCGCTTACTCTGCAAGCGGGTAACTTCAGGGCTAGCGATTACGGCGGGGAGGACGCGTTGGAGTGGAGCTTCGAGTTGTACTGGCTCGACTTGCAGACGCTGGAAGATGGAGTGTTCCCCGTAGATATTTGGGTGAACGGGTCGCCGCAAGGCTTGGATTCAACAGTTACGGCCTTTTACGGCTCCGGGTGGTACACCTCTGAAGGTACTATGCGTTGGAGTGGTTCGCCCAGTGAACTCGTCGTGTACAGTGATACAGAGCGAGAGGCGCAGGTAATGCTTCTGCCGACGCTCATCTACGCCCCTAACGCGGAGAACTCACTGGGGTCACAGGGAGAGTTGCTCGTCTCGGCCAATAGCAGCGCACCCCAGCGGGTGACGTTACAGGGAAGCCAGCCAACTACCGCCAGTGTGACGCTACAACCCGGCTGGAACACGGTGATGCTCTCCCTTGAGGCTGGAGCCTTTCAACCCACTGGAGACGATGTGCGAATCTTGAGCTTCGCTGTGAGCCGGGTTGAAATCCTGACCCGGTAGCCCGGAAAAGGAGATGCTGCGCCTGTTCTAAAACGGATGTGCGTAAAAAACGGCGAAAACTTGCGATAATGTGGGATAACGTGGGATAAGTGTGGGATATAGATGGAATGGTTGTTCTGCTTCGTGGGATAACAATGAAGGGCAGGAAAATACGAGGATTCCTGCCCTTCACATTTGTTAGGATATATTAAGGGGCCTTTGCCGGACGGACCCGCCGCATGACTCGTATCGCCTGTTCGCGGATGTCGCTTAACATACGGCCCGCGCGGCGGCGGCCCGCGACGGCGACGATGGCGAACCAGCCGAGCAGCACGCCCACCAGCGCGGGGAAGGCGGTCAGGAGCGCTGTGAGCGCGACGATGTGGCTCCCCGTGTTGAAGCTCATCCACACCCAGTCGGAGCGCAGCTTGTACCAGACGAGGAAGGTCACGGCGAGCAGGATGGCGAGCAGCCAGTTAGAGACCATGCCAATGCGCCATAGGAAGACGAGCGTCGCCCCGGCGAGGCTGGCATCAATCTCGTGGTCGTACTTGCCCACCCAATTGAGCGAGCTTTCGCCGCCCTTGCGCGCCAGCCAACCGTCAGCCATATCGCCCGTCCAGGCTACGGCGACGATGGCGACGACCCAGGGGAGCCAACTTCGCTCGGCCTGCAACGCCGCGACAAAAACGCCAGCCGCAACAAAGGCGCGACTGAGGGTCATAAGGTCCGCTAGGTATTTGGGAGAAAGCCGCATGGTAGCCTCATTCTAGAAACGCGGTTAGCTCTCCAAGTGCAAGGAATGTGCCAGAGCGAATTCGACGACCGACGACTGACGACCGACGACCGCTAGCGGCGCAGATGAGCGAACCGTCCTGTCAATAATAGACGAGAGGCGCGACTGATTTGGTCGCGCCCCATCACATCACCTGTATTGCAAGTCACAGGTTTCCACTACTGCGTCGGGGACTTTAGTCCCTGACTGACGTTGCAGTAGTCACGAGTTAGCTTATGACTTTTCCCGCGCTTCAGCGGCCCGCGCAGCCCTTGCCGTCGCTCGCGCAGCCTGCCAGGGGAAGTCGCGTGATTTGTCCAGCGGTTTGGGCGGCGCGTTGAAGACCATGATGTAAGCGCGCCGCACCTGCTCCGTCGTGTTCGGGCCAGCGTAGTGCAGCGTGCGGCAGTGGTGAATCGTCGCGCCGCCCACCGGAAGCGGGCACTGCACCAACTCACCGAGGTTCGTTACCTCCGGGTCAACCTCCAGCCCATGCACGCGGGGGTCCCCACCGATGCTGCGATGTGGCAATACACCCTGCTGGTTGCTCCCCGGCACAAACTGCATACATCCCATCTCAACCGACGTATCCTGCAAGGGCATCCAGATACTGATTCCGTCGTGCTCCTCGCCTGGCGACCAGTACGCCTCGTCCTGGTGAATTGCGGTTGGTGCCCCAATTCCGGGCGGTTTCATAATGGCATGACCAAAGAAGTTGAGCTTATCGGTCCCCAGAAGCTGTTGGGCGATAGCCGCAGCATTCCGCTTGTACTGGGTATCCTGCAACTCCGGGGCATACTTCTCAGGATTCATAAGCTGCGGCAGTACCGCCTCTTCGTCCGCATCATCCGTCCCAGCCAGATCGAACTGGTCGCCTGTTTCACGGCCCGCGTGGCTGGCAAAGAGGCGGTCATAGACATCGCGGATCATCGCAATCTCTTCCGGCGTCGTCATCGCATCCAGCACCAGATACCCATTGCGGTGGAAAAAATCAATCTGCTCGTCGGTTAATGTCATCGTTGACTCGGTCATGCCTATGTTCCTGCTCCTGTGTTATCTGTCGTCCACTGGTTCTCCGGCGACTTATCAGGGAGGCGTGAACTGGTCGCCTTCCCCCTCCGATTGCATTACTCACAGCAATTCGGTGCCCTACGCTATCTCCTCGGCCAGGGTGCCTGCCTCGGTGACGAGCGTGAGCAGCACCTCCTCCAACTCCTTCTTCCAGAGGTTCGGGCCACCCGCGCGTCGCGCGTATAGCTGTCGCCGTCCAAAGCGGACGCGCCCCGCCAGAATGCCCGCCTCCATCAGCATCCGCACGGGGCCGGGGCCGGGCAACTGCACCTCGATGTCCTGGCTGTCGGGGTCAATGGCAATCTGGTTCACCCCCGCCGAGGCGGCGAGCACGCGCAGCCGCAGGATGTAGATGAGGTTCGCGGCGGCATCCGGCAGCGGCCCGAAACGGTCCCGTATCTCCTGCTCAATCTCCTCCACCTGCTCCAGGGTGCTCGCCTCCGCCATGCGGCGATAGAGTTGCAGGCGCACCTCCTCCTCGGCGATAAACTCATCGGGCAGGTAGGCTTGCAGGGGAAGCTCCACCGTTGGGGCGGTCACGATGGAAAGCTCCACGCGGGCGCGGCGGCTCTGCTCGTTGGGCCGCTCCAGGGCGTCGCGACGCTCGCGGATGGCCTGTTGCAGCAGCCGCGTGAACATGTCGAAGCCTACCGCCGCGATGTTGCCACTCTGCCGCGCGCCGAGCAGTTCGCCCGCGCCACGAATCTCCAGGTCGCGCAGCGCCACGCGGAAGCCCGCGCCGAGTTCCGTCGCCTCCTGCATCACTTCCAGCCGCTCCACCGATTCCGGCGTCAACTGCGTCGCGCGCGGGTGGACGAAGTAGGCGTAGCCGCGCCGCGCGCCGCGCCCGACACGCCCGCGCAGTTGGTAGAGCTGCGCCAGCCCGAACATCTCCGCGTGGTCAATGATGATGGTGTTCACGTTGGGCAGGTCCAGCCCGCTCTCGATGATGGAGGTGCAGGCCAACACGTCGTACTCGCCGTTGGCGAAGGCGACCATCACTGCCTCCAACTCGTGCTCGTTCATCTGCCCGTGCGCCACCGCGATGCGCGCCTCCGGCACCAGCTTGCCGACGCGTTGCGCCACGGCGTAGATGCTCAGGACGCGGTTGTGGACGAAGAAGACCTGCCCGCCCCGGTCAATCTCCAGCAGGATGGCGCGGCGGACGGTGCTGTCGTCCCACTCGCTCGCCTTCGTGATGACGGGCAGCCGCTCCTCCGGCGGCGTGTCAATCGTGCTCATGTCGCGCGCGCCCGTCAGCGCCATGTGCAGCGTGCGCGGGATGGGCGTGGCCGTGAGCGTGAGCACGTCCACCTCCTTGCGAAGCTGCTTCAACTGCTCCTTGTGAGTCACGCCGAAGCGCTGCTCCTCGTCAATGATGACCAGCCCCAGGTCCTTGAAGGCCACATCTTTCGAGAGCAGGCGGTGCGTGCCGACGATGATGTCTACCTGCCCCTGCGCCAGCCGCTCGACGATGTTGTCCTGCTCCTTGGGCGTGCGGAAGCGGCTCAACATCTCCACCGTGACGGGGTAGGGCGCGAGGCGCTGCACGAAGTTGGTGTAGTGCTGCTGCGCGAGCACCGTCGTGGGCACCAGGATGCCCACCTGCTTGCCGTCCATCACTGCCTTGAAGGCGGCCCGCAGCGCGACCTCCGTCTTGCCGAAGCCTACGTCCCCGATGACGAGCCGGTCCATCGGCGTGACGTTCTCCATGTCCGTCTTGACCTCGTTGATGGTGCGAAGCTGGTCCTCCGTCTCGGCGTAGGGGAAGCTCGCCTCCATCTCGGCCTGCCAGGGCGTGTCCTCGCTATAGGCGTGGCCCCGGACGGTGGCCCGCGCCGCGTACAGTTCCAGAAGCTCGTCGGCAATCTCCTCGACGGCCTTCTGCGCGCGGCGTCGGGCCGTCTCCCAGTCGGCGGTGCCCAGGCGGTGAATCGTCGGCTCCTGGTCGCTCGGCCCGACGTACCGCGCCACGCGGTCGGCCTGGTGGACCGGAACGTACAGCTTGTCGCCCTGTCCGTACTCCAACTCCAGGTACTCGCGGGTGACGCCCGCCACCTCGCGCTGCACCAGTCCCCGGAAGAGGCCGATGCCGTGCTCCGTGTGGACGACGAAATCACCCTCTTTGATTTCAGCGAAGAAGCTCTCCGTCGTGGGGCGCTTGCGCGGGCGCATCGGGCGGCGGCTCGCTACGCGGCTCCAACCGAAGATTTCCGCGTCCGTAATCAGGTGGAGGGGGCGGCCCTCGCTCGTCTCCTTTATCTGGAAGCCCTCGTTGAGCGCCCCGTTCAGCATGGTCAGCGCGCCGGGCAGGGGCGGCTGGGTCAGACCGCGCACCACGTTCGCGGCCACAACGCCCTCGTCGCG
>DASVVH010000087.1:0-4433 GCA_036386615.1 Ardenticatenaceae bacterium | reverse complement strand
CATCACACTATGGCACAGGTAGAGATTATCGAAGATGGTGACGGCGTGCCCCTCCGCGAGGAGTCTTCGGGCGAGATTGGAGCCGATGAAGCCCGCGCCGCCCGTAATCGTTACCTGTGCCATAGTGTGATGCTTCCTACGCTCCAAACGCGAAGTCGCCGCCTCTGGCAAGCAGGGCGAGCGGCTCGTCCTACCCTTCCGATGTTTTCACCGTCTCGACCCGCCGCGTCAGCGCCCCGAACGAGAGGCCGCGCCGCGCGAGTGACCACAGGCCGAGCGCCGTCACCGCGAGGAAGTTGATGGCGTGCAGGATGACCGCCACACCCCCTGCAAGTCCTGCCTCCACCCCCAGAATCGTGAGCGCCCCCGTCGCGGCGGCATCGTAGGTTCCTGCCGAAGCAGGCCCACTGGGGGCCGCCATGCCAAGCGCGGCGAGGCTGATTGTAAACGTCGCCGCCAGTGGCCCCAAATCCAGGTCGAAGGCCCGGAAAGTCAACCAGTAAGAGAAGATAGCCGCCGCCCAGACGAACACCGTCGTGACGAGCACGCGGGCGAAGCGGCCCGGTTGCCGTACCAGCGCGAAGCCATCCAGCAGCGCCACCAGCCGCTCCCCCCAGAGTTGTTCATCCAGTGGCAGAGGGCGAAGAAAGGTCCGAATCAGCCGCTCGCTCCTGTCGCGCTGCCACGCCGCGATGACCAGCAGAATAGCCCCAACGAAAAAGCCCGCTCCGATGAGCATCCCGGCCCGCGCCGCCACCGGAGGCACGGGCAGGAAGGGCAGCACCCCGAAGAGCATGAGCACCACCACCAGCGTATCCAGCACGCGCTCGACCACCGTCGTGGAGAGAGCGAAGGAAAGCGAGGCCCTGGTCCACTCTCCCGCCAGATACGCCCGCAGGAAATCCCCCAAACGCGCCGGAAGGATGTTGTTAGCAAAGTAGCCCAGGTTCACGATGTCGAAGAGCGTCAGGAACGAGCGCTCGCTGTCCTCCGGCTCCAGCATGATGCCCCAGCGCCACGCGCGAAACGCGACACCCGCCCAGACCATCGCCAGCGCCCCCAGAAGCAGCGCACCGTTCGCCTCGCTGAGTCGCTGGCCCACGATATTCCAATCGGTACGCCAGATGACCCAGCCCAGAAGGACCAGGCTCACCAGCGAACCGAGAATCAGGCGACTTCGTTGATCCTTCATCGAGCTATGAGCCTACCAACCTTGTAGAAGCAATCACCGCGAAAGAGCCTCGCCAGTCTGGCGAGAACCCGGCAAGGCGGGCATTGTGTCACCGATTCCCGCGAACGACAAGCGGATGGTAGCGGAAAGCACACCAAACGCCATAGAAAAGGCTCCTGTTCACACGAGCCACCCGCACGGTCGAAAACGGTCTCCCACGCGTCCCGTCGAGTAGAGCCACCTCCCGTTGCCGCGAACACACCTATATCCGCCCAGCATTATCCACCGCCTGTCTACCAGTTCCTCAGGAATTTGGCACTTGAGGTCTTTTATATAGTAGAAACACACGTTTTTCCCGCGCCACTCTTCTCAACCTATAGAGCCTGGTTGAGCCAAGCCGGGAGCGCGGGCATCCTGCCCGCTCCGTACTCCGCGTCCACCAGTTCGGAGAGCGTCACCGCCAACCCGTGCAGAATGGAGCAGGTCCATCCTTCGTCATTATTGTAACAGGAGGAGAAAATGCCGTTCTCGCCTAAAGCGCCTACTGTTGGCGTGTTCGTTCTTTGTGTCCGTTCTCCGTGTTCTCTGTGTCTTTGTGGTGAAAAATCCGTTCCCCGTTGCAGTCCTTCATCGAAGCTGCATGATTCCTGCTCGGATGTCCACCACTCCATGCTTGCTTGGTGCGCGCTACAACCACAATGTCGGGCACCAGAATCGCCCATTTTCGGCTCTCCATGCCTCCCCCATCTCTGTTCGCCCCTCTCAAAACATGACATGCATATTTTCGATGTCAATAAATGTACATATCTTTATCGTCAACCTCCATCCTCTACCCCCTGCAACCCCACAAAAACGCTTCCAATGTGGGGGTCTGCGCGTCAACCCCCATCGTTCGTCGTCTCCGTCCTTCGTCCTTCGTCCACCGTCCACCGTCCTTCGTCCGCCTCGCCCCCTCAATATGGGTCTTTAGCGGATTACGAGTAAAATGTGCCGCCTGGAGCCGGAGCAATCGTGCTTTCCGGCAGACAACCAGTAAGGATTGAACCATTAGCGCCGGGCAAGCCGCCGAGGCCATCCTGAGTCGAGATGCACACGCGCCGGAGCGGCGGGTCTCTCTCTCCGCCTACCCGCGAGACTGTCCCCTCGCGCCCATCGTCCTGCTGCTACCGCTGGGAAATAAGCTAAACGTCACCAACCACCTGCTCGACACTTCGGGACCGCAGGTGTGGGCGCGGCACGACATTACCATTGCTCCTGACGCGCCGCCCGGCCCCTATTTCATGCCCAACATCGTGAACGTTGACGCGCTCGACGCGGCGGGCCAGCCTGCGGGCAACGGCGTGCCCCTAGAGGTGCCATGAGCGCAACCAGGACGAAGGACAAAGGACGAAGGTCAGAGGGCGGAGAGAGCTTTTTCCTTTCTCCTTTTTCCTTTTTCCTTTCGTCAGCAGAGGCGTCGAGCCGCCCGGTGCCGGGGGAACGCGGCATCGCCGTTGCGCTCTTCTTCGCCGTGCTGGCGCTCTACCTGCTGACCTACGTTGGCGCGCCCAAGACCAACGACGAGCGGGCGATGTTCAGCGGCACTGACAGCTTCATCAAGCGCGGCGAGTTCACCACCAACCCTATCTACTGGGACTACACCGACGTGGGCAGGCTGACCACCGAGGGCGAGATGGTGCCCAACTACGAGCCTGCCCAGATGGTCCTCGCCATTCCCTTCTACCTGTGGGGCCGCGCGCTGGATGCCCCGTTGCAGGGCGTGATGTTCTTCGGCGGGGTGGTCGCGGCGGCAACCGTCGCACTTGTCTACCTCTGCCTGCTCGAACTGGGCTTCGGACGGCGCGCGAGTGCAATGTCAGCCCTGGTCTACGGCCTCGCCACAATTGCGTGGGCCTACAGCAAGACCTTCTTCCGCGACCCATTGGCTCTACTGATGTACCTCGTCGCCATCTACGCCCTCCTGCGCTACCGCCCGCCCCCGCCGCGCGGCTGGAAGTGGCCCGCGCTTGCCGGGCTGGCGCTCGGCGTGGCAATCGTCACCAAAGATGTCGCCATCGCCATCATTCCCTCTCTGCTGTTGCTGGCCTTTGCCTACGAGTGGCAGCGGCCCGGCACACGCGGCGCGCGCCTCAAGGCATTGGCGGCGGCATTGGTGCCGCTTATGGTTATCCTGCTTCTCGGCGAGCTTTACGACGCCCGCACCCTGGCAGGCATCGAGACCTTCAAGCGCGACATCGTAGATTTCGCCACCAACCCGCAGGTTTCCACCTCCGACCCCGCGCGAATCCTGCGCGGCTTTCTGGGGCTGACGATTAGCCCCTTCCGAGGGCTGTTCTGGTACTCCCCCGTGCTGCTCCTCGCCTTCGTGGGCGCGGTGCCCTTTCTGCGGCGTCATCCTTGGGAGGGCGTAGCCTTCGGGATGATTATCGGCACGCACCTGCTCGGCTACAGCCGCTACAACTTCTGGTCAGGCGGGGCGGGTGGGGCGTCGTGGGGGCCGCGCTACATGTTGAGCATCACGCCCTTCCTCGTCATGCTCGCGGCTCCCGTATTAGAATGGTTGGTGGGAGAGGGCCAGGCTACAGTCCGACGATGGACGCCCAGAACTATTGTGGGCGCGACGGCTATCGTCCTCTTGATTGGGGTGAGTCTGGGGATTGAGTTAATTGGTGTTAGCATGAATACCAGCACCTATGAGTTGCGCTACCTTTTCGAGCAGGCCGAGATTTACGGTGGCATCGGCGAGGCGATTGACGCCACCTACCTCACCCCGCGCTTCTCCCCCGTTTTTGGGCAGTTGCGCCTCCTGCTGTCGGGCACGCAGCCGCCGGACGTGGCCTGGATGCAGTGGCGCGAGCAGGGGACGTGGGCCTTTGTGCCATCGGCCTTCATCCTCTCGCTCGTCTACCTGGGCGTCGCGCTGGTGGCCTTTCTGGCAATCTGGCGGCGGCCCAGACTCTCCGCGCCTCTCGGCCTGATGCTGTCTCTGGCGACGATTGGCGTCGCCTCCATGCTGCTGACCATCTACCGCGAGGGCGACCTGCGCTTCGACGCCTACAACTCGGACCGTTTCCTCCGCCCGATGCTTGAAACACTTGAGGCGGTGCCCTGCCACGAGGCCGCGCCCGGCGAGCCACTGCGGTGCGACGCGGTGATGGTCGTGCCGGACCCCAGCCTCACCGACTACTTCCTCAACTACCTGGAGGGGCGGCTGCCCTGGTACGCGACGGATGTTCACGCTGGCGACTCAACCCTCGTGCCT
>DASVVH010000086.1:0-1517 GCA_036386615.1 Ardenticatenaceae bacterium | reverse complement strand
CTTTGTCGGGTCGAACCGGCAGGCGACGATTGACTTCTACACGGGCGTGCTCGGCATGCCTTTTCTCTTCGAGCAGCCGAATCTCGACGTGCCGGAAGAGGTCCATCTTTACTTCGACCCCGGCGACGGGCGGCTCCTGACCTACTTCGTGCGCCCGACCCGCGAGAACGACCCGACTCCCAACCCGGAGGGTATTGGGAATCTTCATCACTTGGCACTGTCGGTGTCGCGGGCCATCTTTACCCAGGTTGCCGAGCGGTTGAACGAGCGAGGCATCGAGAACACGGGACCGATTGACCGGGGCTTCATGGACTCCATCTACTTCCGCGACCCCAACGGCCAGTTGCTCGAAATCGCCTCCTACAAGTTCTACCCGCCGCAGGGCTACACGCACAGTGACGTGCTGGCGGCGGCACACCATCTCCGCGTCGCGGCAGGCGACTACGCTATCAGCGACAACCACATCGCCGACGCGATTGCCGACATGGTTCGGCAGCGCGCCCCGCGAGGCCCCTCCCACACCGAGCAGACGGAGGTGGTATTGCAGGGAGAGACGGCCTCCCGGTAGCTCTATGGCTGACAAGCGCTGCTCCATGCGGGAGGCGGTAGCGACTTACGTCCGGGATGGGATGTCGGTTGCCATCGAGGGCTTCACGGCCTTCATCTGCTTCGCCGCGGGGCACGAGATAATTCGGCAGCGCCGCCGGGACCTTACGCTGATTCGTATGACGCCCGACCTCATCTACGACCAGATGGTCGCGGCGGGGGTGGCGCGGCGGCTCGTCTTCAGCTATCTGGGCAACCCCGGCGTCGGTGCGCTGCACGCGCTGCGCCGGGCCGTCGAGCAGGGGATTCCCGCGCCGCTTGAGGTGGAGGAGTATTCCCACTACGGGATGATTGGCCGCTACGTGGCCGCGGCGTCGCGCCTGCCCTTCTTTCCTCTCCGCAGCTACATTGGCTCGGATATGCCGGGGGTCAACGACCGGATTCGGTTCGTCGAGAGTCCTTACGGCGACGGGCCGGTGGCGGTTGTCCCGCCTCTCAATCCCGATGTGGCAATCCTCCACGCCCAGCGGGCGGATGTGAATGGCAATACCCAGCTATGGGGCTTGCTGGGGGTGCAGAAGGAGGTCGCCTTCGCGGCGAAACGGGTCATCGTGGTCGTCGAGGAGATTGTGGACGAGGTGGTGATTCGCGCTGACCCGAACCGCACCCTCATTCCGGGGCTGGTGGTGAGCGCGGTCGTGCAGGAGCCTTTCGGGGCGCACCCCTCTTACGTCCAGGGCTACTATGACCGCGACAACGAGTTCTATCTTGCCTGGGACGCCATCAGCCGCGACCGCGCCGCGCTGGACGGCTGGCTGGCGGAGTGGGTCTACGGCGTCGAGGACCGGACAGCCTACCTCGGCAAGCTGGGCGAGGAGAGGCTGGAACGGCTCAAGCCAGCGCCCGCTCCGGCCTCTCCTGTTGATTACGGGAGCTACGGGTGATGGACTACACGCCTACCGAGATGATGA
>DASVVH010000085.1:0-3186 GCA_036386615.1 Ardenticatenaceae bacterium | reverse complement strand
GTCGTTGTTGTTGCTCTGACTGCCATCGGCCCACAAGTCGTTGTCCTCTACACGCGCGTCATCAGCATATTGCCCTGAGCGTCATGTATTAAACGCGGGCATTGTTTGTAGCCTTAAAGCGGAGCGATGAGTACGTTACCCGACGCTTTGCCTACGAATTCCCTACGCTACGCCGCGAGCTATTGCTATTCAGCCTGAGAGTAGGTATACTAGTGATCGAAGCGTCCCCCCTTGGCTGTGCTTCCCCCAGGCAGCCATTAGCACCACCGGGACGCTTTTCGTTTGCCCCGATTCTTCTCCCCAGAGGTAGGGAAGCCCCAACGGATTAGACAGGTTTCCGCGTGCAACGGCGACTGACTCGAAGGTTCGTCGAGGCTCCTTCTTTTCCCGACGTTGCGACAGGCCAGTGCTCTTCTCATTTTCAGGCTACGAATCAATCTCCCGCCACATCAAATAATACGGCCCGGTGTCGGGCGCGACCAACTCCTCCCCCTCCACCTCAAAGCCCATCCTCTCATAAAACACCCGCGCACGCGCCGCCGCGTTGAACCATATCCTCGTCCCGCCCTGCGCCCGCGCGTGCGGCACGCACGCCTCCACCAGCCTGCGCCCCACGCCCTGCCCGCGAAACGCCTCTAGCACCGCTACTCCGCGCAGCCGCCACGCCCCCGCGTCGGCCTCTCCGGGCCGCGCCTGGTGCAGCGCCGACGCCACCCCCACTAGCCACCCCTCCACAAACGCGCCGACATGCAGCGCCTCAGCCGCCTCGTCGCCCATGTAGACTGAATGCTCCGGCGGCAGGTGCGGCCTCAAAATCGCCTGCCGCAGCGGCCTCACCTCCTCCACCGCAACGGGACGAATCATCACGCTTCTCATTACACGCTCCGAAATTGGCCTCGCAGCCGGAAAATTGGTTCTCGAAGTTGTCGTTTTCGCCTCACCCCGTTCGTCGTTATAGTGAGGCGAAACCCTCGCCACGACCCCCATTTTACAGGAGACCCAGACCATGCGATACATAGCCCTCATCTACCACGACGAAGCGGCTCAGGCCCAATCCACCCAGGAAGAACTGGGAGCGGTATACGCCGCGCACACCGCCTTTGGCACAGAGGCCCAAGGCCGGGGCGTGCTCCTCGGCGGCGAGGCCCTCTACGACACGTCGGCAGCGACCACTGTCCGCGTCCGCAACAGCCAAACGCTCACCACCGACGGCCCCTTTGCAGAGACGAAGGAGCAACTTGGCGGCTATTATATCCTGCAATGTGATAACCTTGACGAGGCCATCGAGTGGGCGGCCAAAATCCCCGGCGCGGACACAGGTTCCATCGAGGTCCGGCCCCTTGTAGAGTTTGACTAGGAACAGACACCATTCCCCGGAGCCACCACAGCACCTCTTGCTTTGGCTCCGGGGTACTTCATCCTATGGCCCCTATTCACCACCTTGTAGAAGAGACCTTTCGCCAGGAATCGGGGCGCGTGCTCGCCGCCCTCATCGGCGGCGTTGGTGACTGGGAACTCGCCGAAGACGCCCTGCAAGACGCCTTCATCACCGCCCTTGAACGCTGGCCTGCCGAGGGCGTGCCGCGCAACCCCGGTGCCTGGATGACCACCGTCGCCCGGCGCAAAGCCATTGACCGCCTGCGCCGCCACAACCTCCTCGAAACCAAACACCGCCACCTGCAAGCCCTGGCCGACCTTGAACAGCAGGCGGAGGAGGAACCAATGGACACCATTCCCGACGAGCGGCTCAAACTCATCTTCACCTGCTGCCACCCCGCCCTCGCGCTGGAGGCCCAGATAGCCCTCACCCTTCGCACCCTCGGCGGCCTCTCCACCGCCGAGATTGCCCGCGCCTTCCTCATCCCCGCGCCTACGATGGCCCAGCGCCTCGTCCGCGCCAGGCGCAAAATTCGGGATGCCCGTATCCCCTACCGCGTCCCCCCTGCCCACCTCCTCCCGGAGCGGCTGGAAGCCATCCTCGCCGTCATCTACCTCATCTTCAACGAGGGGTACACCGCCAGTGCCGGGGAGCGGCTCGTTCGCTCCGAGCTATGCGCGGAGGCGATTCGCCTCGCCCGCGTCCTCACGGACCTGCTCCACGACGCACCCTCGCTCGATGAGAACGCCGAGGCCCTGGGCCTGCTCGCCCTCATGCTCCTCCACGACTCCCGCCGCGAGGCCCGCACCGGCCCCGACGGGAACCTCATCCTCCTTGAAGCGCAGGACCGCATCTCGTGGGACCACACCCGGATTGCCGAAGGGTTGGAAACCCTGGACCGCGCCCTCCGCCTGCGGCGGCCCGGCCCCTACCAGATACAGGCCGCCATTGCCGCCCTTCACGCCCAGGCCACCCGCCCCGAGACCACCGACTGGCCCCAGATTGCCGCCCTCTACACCGAACTGGCGCGGCTGAACCCCTCGCCCATCGTCGAACTCAACCGCGCCGTCGCCATAGCGATGGCCGACGGCCCCCTGCGCGGCCTCGCCCTGCTCGACCAGCTCGCCGCTAAAGGCGTCCTGCAAGAGTACCACCTCTTCCACAGCACCCGCGCCGATCTCCTCCGGCGCGCGGGCCGCTTCGACGAATCCATCCTCGCCTATACCAGAGCACTCTCCCTCACCGAGAACGCTGTCGAACAATCCTTCCTCAAGCGTCGCCTGGCCGAACTCACCAGCGCCCTCTGACGGAGGACGAAGGACGGAAGACGGAAGGAACGGCATAACGTTTATGTTCCGGCTTCTTCACGCTTGTCCAATCTTTAACTGACTTCTCCATTAGTGAAGGGCTTTTTCTTGCTCTTCACGCCCAATCACCGAAGCATAAGAGAAGCATAAGACCGCATTGGCGGCTCTCAGATAAGCGAAATGCTATCCAACTGGCTGTAAGGAGTGGCAATGCCCGGTACCATCCTGATAGTTGACGACGACCGAGCGATGCAGGAACTGGTCGCCGATGTCCTGAGCGAGGCCGGATATGATGTCCAGACCGCAACCCAGGGCAGCGCCGCTCTCTTCCTCGTCGGCCAAGCCACGCCCGACCTCATCGTGCTCGACATTACGATGCCCGTCATGGACGGCCCAACCTTTGCGCGGCGGCTGGCCGCGCGTGGCGTAGCCGTGCCCATCCTCGTGATTACGAGTGCCACGAGCGCTCAGGTGGCGGACGAGATGGGTGCCGCCGCCTGT
>DASVVH010000084.1:0-8019 GCA_036386615.1 Ardenticatenaceae bacterium | reverse complement strand
TCATCCCCCCATCATCCTCCTATCAAGACAGCCGCCCCTCCACGCGCTATGCTGCCCAGTGGCATCATACGCGCACAAGAAGGAGGAGTCTCATGGCTGCACGCCTGCGAACCGGATGGGCATTGCTGATTCTGATAATATCGCTCCTGATGGGATGCGGCGGCGCTCCGCGACTCATCAGTCAGGCCCCGCGCGAGCCGGAGGGGCCGCGCCTGCTGGCGGAAGGCTCCCTTCCTTCCCAGTCGGCGCTCGTCGCCCACCGTGCCTATTGGGAGATGGAGGTGAGGCACACGGACGCCGCGCCGACGGAAATTGAGCGGATTGCTCAGGCTCACGGCGGCTACCTCGTGCGAGCACAGCGCTGGGCCGAAAGCGGGCAGACTCACGCTACCGTGACGATTGCGGTTCCCCTCTCCCGCTACGCCGACGCGCGACACGCGCTGCTCGGCACAGGCACGCTCCTGGAGGAGAGCGCGGCAGGGGAGCGGGTTGTCATGGACGGCACCGACACGGAGCGGATGCTGCTCTCGCACATCACGATTCAGGTGCATCCGCTGGCCGGGGTTGCACTCGATGCGTCGCCTGAGCCGTCGTGGCGACCCATCCAGACCTTCCGCCAAGCCTTTGCCGTCTTCTCAGGCATCTTTCTGCGTCTATTCGACATCTTCATCTGGACGGCAGTCGTCGTCGGTCCTTTGTGGCTCACTGCTATCGGTCTCCGCGCCCTGTGGAAGAGACGGTACCGCCTCTGACGGAGCGCCACGCGCCTTGTCATCGTTTTGTCACGGTCCCATCAAAACGATATCAAGCGCAGGGCGCTCGCCTCCTGTATCCTGGGAACAGGTTTGAAGGGTCGCAAAGGAGGATGGAGAGATGAATGGGAGAAAGTTGTGGGTCGTGTTCGTGCTCGTGTGGGTGGCGCTGCTTGCAAGCGCCTGTGGTGCCGGTGGCTCACCGCAAGGCACAGCGGAGCAAGAGGAGCCGCAGACCGTTGAGGTCACATCCGAGGTCGTGGTGACACGGCTCGTCGAGGGAGAAGCCGAAGTCGTCGTCGAGACGGAAGCGATAGTCGTCCAAGCCACGCCTGCGCCAGCAGAGATGGAGCCAACCGAGGAGGCGGCGGCTGAAGAGGCGGAGCCTATGGAGGGGGAGGCTGAAGAGGAGCCTACGCAGGAGGCCACAGAAGAGGAGGAGCTTTTGGCCGTAGCGCCGATGGCGACTCCGAGGCAGGAATCCCCGGCCCCTGAGATGGCCGCGCCAATCGTCAATCCCTACGTCGAGACGGCGGCGGACAGCCTCTCAACCTTCGCGCTGGACGTAGATACAGGCTCCTACTCGGCGGCGCGGCGCTATATCATGGAGGGGAGATTGCCCCCACCCGACGCCGTGCGCGTGGAGGAGTTCGTTAACTACTTCGAGCAGGACTACGCCCTTCCGTCGGATGCCGCCTTTGGCATCTACGCCGACACTGCGCCATCCCCCTTCCATTACGATGGCACCCACATCCTGCGCGTGGGGCTGAAGGGCTACGACGTTCCGGCGGCACAGCGCCCGCCAACGGCGCTCACCTTCGTAATTGACGTTTCCGGCTCGATGGCGCAGGAGAACCGCCTCGGATTGGTGAAGCAGTCGCTCAACCTGCTGGTGGACCAGATGCGGCCTGAAGACACATTGGCCCTCGTTGTCTACGGCACGGAGGCGTGGGTCGTCATGCCCCCGACGAGCGGCTCCGAGAGGGAGGGAATCCTCTCTGCCATCTATTCTCTGGAGCCGAGCGGCTCGACGAACGCCGAGGCCGGGTTGCGGCTGGGCTACCAACTCGCCAATGAGAGTTACGTCGCCAACGGGATTAACCGGGTCATCCTCGCTTCCGATGGTGTCGCCAACACAGGCACGACCGACCCGGACGCCCTGGCTCAAGCCATTCGCGGGTACGCCGACGCGGGCATTCAACTGACAACCCTCGGCTATGGCATGGGAGACTACAACGACTTGCTCATGGAGCAGTTGGCCGACCAGGGCGACGGCAACTACGGCTACGTGGATACGCTGGACGAGGCGCATCACTTCCTGGTGGAGGAGATGGGTTCGACGCTACAGACCATCGCGCTCAACGCCAAGGTGCAGGTGGACTTCAACCCCGAAGTGGTCGCCCGCTACCGTCTGCTGGGCTACGAGAACCGTGCAGTCGCGGACCAGAACTTCCGCAACAATGCCGTTGACGCGGGCGAGCTTGGAGCGGGCCACACCGTCACAGCGCTCTACGCGCTCCAGTTCGTCCCAGGGGCAACGGGCCGCATCGCCTCCGTCCACCTGCGCTGGGAAGACCCCACGACGCACGAGGTACAGGAGATTGCCGGGGAGACCACAACGGGAGAGATTGCCCCCTACTTCGACGCCGCTTCCCCGCGCTATCAACTGGACGTGATGGTCGCTCACGTAGCGGAACTGCTCCGGCAGAGTCCTTACACGGATGGCGTCACTCTCGCCGAGCTAGCCAGCCGTATCGAGCGCTTGGCCGCGCAGCTTGATGATACCGAGGTGAACGAGCTTGTAACGCTGGTGGCGCGGGCAAGTCAATTGCAGCCATAGCCGAGAGCGCCGATAGGTTATTGAAGCGGCCCGACAAATCGGGCCGCTTCATATTTTTCTGCATCAAAAAAGCTGGCCCGGAATTCCCCCAGGAACCCTTCGCCAGCTTTCCGATGAAGCAGGGTCGCCCCTGTTTCAATGTCGTATTAGGTGCGCACGGAGGGACTCGAACCCCCACGACTTTGCAGTCACTAGCCCCTCAAGCTAGCGCGTCTACCGATTCCGCCACGTGCGCGTAACGAATGTGGCATTATTGTACTTTAACTGGAGCTTTTGTCAAACAGCGCCGCGTGCTACGCGGGCTGTGTCAAAGTCGGATAGGCGCAGGAGGAGAGGGGGCAAGAAAGGGGCCGCACGGGAGCGAGGCCAGTAGAGGCCAGTAACGGCCAGTACTGGCGAGCGATAAGCGGCCAGTATAGTAACAAGTAGCTGCTTTGTAGCTGTTAGGTGCATGACAAGTGTTGCGACTTTGACACAGCCCTACGTGCTACGCGGCGCACTGGCTGTAGCACTCATCCTGCCGGGTGCATCAGGAGAGAAAGTCGCGCAGCTTCTTGGAGCGAAGGGGGTGGCGCAGCTTTCGCAGGGCCTTGGCCTCAATCTGGCGGATGCGCTCGCGGGTGACGCCGAACTTCAGCCCGACCTCTTCCAGCGTGCGGCTCTGCCCATCCTCAAGGCCAAAGCGGAGCATCAGGACTTCCTGCTCCCGCTTGTTGAGTTGGCCCAGCACCTCAATCATCTGCTCCTTGAGCAGCTTGCGCGAGGCGGCATCCACAGGCCCAGTCAGCGAATCGTCGGGGATGAAGTCGCCCAGGCTGGAGTTCTCCTCGTTGCCGACAGGCGAATCAATGCTCATTGGCTCCTGCGAGAGGCTCATGATGCGGAGCACCTTCGCGGCGGAGCGCTTCAGCTTTCGCATCAGCAGGGGGTCCAGCATCCGCTCGCCTCGCCACGCCGCGCGAATGGCATCCACCTCGAATGACTCAAGCCCGCTGTCTTCCAACTCGACAGCGATCTCCTCCGCCGAGGGTTCCCGCCCCAACTCCTGCACGAGGCTCCGGCTGGTGCGGATGAGGCGGTTGATGAGGTCCACCATGTGAACGGGAATGCGGATGGTGCGGGCCTGATCGGCGATGGCGCGCGAGATGGCCTGCCGAATCCACCACGTCGCGTAGGTAGAGAACTTGTAGCCCTTGGTGTGGTCGAACTTCTCCACCGCGCGCAGCAGGCCCAGGTTGCCCTCCTGAATCAGGTCCAGAAAGTTCATGCCGCGCCCGGTGTACCGCTTCGCCACGCTGACGACCAGACGCAGGTTCGCCTCCGCGAGCAGGCTCTGGGCGCGCTGGGCGCGGCGCTTCACCCGACCATAGTGGTCCTCGGCCTCGTCCTCGTCGGCAATCCAGGTCGCGTCGAAGATTTCGGGTTCGACCAGCGGCTCGCTCAGGTTGTCGCGGGCGCTGGGGGGCATCAGGAAGATGCCGAGCGGCACGTTGAAGAGCCGTCGCTTCGTCTTCTGCGCCGTGTCGGGCAGGTTGTGGTCGTACTGCGGGAAGGAGCGCCAGAAATACTTCTCAGGATAGAAAGAGACGCGAGGCGGCCATGCCTGCCAGGAGGCGCGCACATCGTCCACCATCGTTTCCAGAACGGGCGGCACCATCTCCAGTTCCGCGCATCCTTCCAGCACGCCCTGCCAGTTCTCGTAAAGCGTGCGGTAGGCGGCGCGGCAGATGTCGTTGGCCGTTAAGCTGTCGTCGTGCGCCTCGCCCAGTGCTTCAACGTATTGCTGCGCGCCAATCATCAGCGCCAGCCAGATTTCCTCCTCGCTGGCGAGCAGGGGAACCTTGCCAATCTCCCGCAGGTACATCCTCACCGGGTCGTTGCCCAGGTCTTCCGACTCTTCCTTGGGGGCGGCCCGCTCTTCAAGTTCGACTTCCTGAAGCTCAACGTCGAGCGGCTCCTCTTCCTGCCAGTCAGAAGGGGTGCCGATAGTGATGCCGCGCTCGCGCAGTTCCCGGTACAGAGATTCCAACTCGGTCACAGGGAGGCGGGTGTCCGCGACGCGCGCGATGACCTCCTGTTGGGTCAGGCGTCGCTCCTTACCTGCTTTCCGAACCAGGGACTCGATGAGGGTTTCTCGGTCCATACTGGCAGTCATCCAAATTCCTCCCAACGAGGGGTTCCAGTGGGGCAATAGAGGTCCAAACGAAGTGGACTGGTAGTGTAGGGCAGGGGCTGAAAGCCGTCAATCACGGCGCGCCGAACGCCCATTCGTAACTTTGGCGCGCTCCCGCAGGGCGCGCTGTCGCCGCAGGATGCTGCGCTGGACGGCAAGCTGCTGGCGTTGTAATTCCTGTAACGCCTCGGAGTCAGTCTCCGGCCCGCGCTGTATGTCGTCAATAAGGTAGTGTAGCTCGCGGGCCTGACGCTCCTCGTAGGTGATGAGAAAGTGTTCCAGCCGCTCCCGCGTCTCGATCTCCCAATCCTCGCTGGTGAGCGGGGGCCGCGCGGCGTAGAAGCTGACGATGCGGCGCAACTGCCGTGCCACCGGGGCGTCGAGCCGCTGCGCGAACTCTTCGAGGTGGGCGGCGCTCTGCGGGCCGTCGTGAGCCAGGGCGGCGAATATCTCCCGGTGCTCCGTCTGCTGCCACATAGCGGCGGTCAGGCCGCGCTCCAGGGCGTGCGCCAGCAGCGGAGGCCGTTCCAGAAAAAGGTAGAGCAGATAGGCTTCAAGAGAAAGCGGTTCGGCCCCCTCTTCCGGCGCGGCGGTGCTGTCGAGGGGTGGTGCCTCTAGCAGCCACGCCTCGTCGTCCATGTCCAACAGGTCGGGCGGCGGCTCGTCCCACGCCGCGCCGTCTAGGGGCGGTGGCGGCGGTTCGGGCGACGGCTCGGCCCGTAACCGTTTCGGTATCGCCCGTCGGGCAACCTGCGCCATCTCCTGCGCCAGTGTCCGCTCGTCGGCGTGGAGCAGGCGGGCTAGCTGCTGAAGGTAGTGGTCGCGCACAATGGACGAGTCAATCTCTGCGACGAGAGGTAGCAAGTCGGCTGCCACTCGCGCCTTCTGCACGGGGTCATCGAGGTCTGTGGCGCGGAGGCGCTGCCCGATGAGGTAGTCCATAACGGGCTTTGCATCGGCGACCAGCCGCTCCCACTGCTGGGGCTGCTTGCGAATGAGGTCGTCGGGGTCCATCCCTTCAGGCAGGGTGAGCACGCGAATCTCGCCCTCGGCGTCGCTGGCCTTGCCCTGCCCCTGCTTGGCGCGGTCCCAACGGGCGCGGCGCACCTCCCGTTGGAGGTCGAGCACCACGTCCAGTCCGCGCTCGGCGGCTTTCTGCCCGGCGGTGTCCGCGTCCAAGGCGAGCGTGATGTTGGGCGAGAAGCGGCTCAGGAGCTTGACCTGCTCGCTCGTCAGGGAGGTGCCCAGCGAGGCGACGACGTTGGCGTAACCCGCCTGATGGGCGGCGATGGCGTCCATGTAGCCCTCGACGAGGACGGCCCGCTCCCGCGTGCGGATGGGGTCTTTGGCGAGGTCAATCGCGTAGAGGGTCCGGCTCTTGTCGAAGAGCACAGTCTGCGGCGAGTTGAGGTACTTGGGCATCTGGTCGTCTTGCAGGGCGCGCCCGCCAAAGCCGATGACGCGCCCGCGCACGTCCCGAATGGGAAAGATGAGGCGGTCCCGCAGGGCGTCGTAGTAGCCGCCATTGTCGCGCTCCTTCGCCAGCCCGACGCGGGCGAGGTCCTGCGCGGTGTAGCCGCGCGTCGTCAGGGCGGAGAGGAGCGCGTCCCAGGCGTTGGGCGCGTAACCGAGGCCGAAGCGGTGAACCGTCTCGGCGGAGAGGGCGCGGCGCTCGACGTAGGCGCGGCAGTGGGCGGCTTCGGGCAGGTCGCGGAGCCAGGTCTGGAACTGCTGGGCCGCCGCCTCGCAGATGGTCAGAAGGTGCTCGCGCTCGTCGCGGGCCTGACGCTGCGAGTCGGTCTCCTCTTCGAGGGCGACACCCGCCTCGCGGGCGAGCAGGCGCAGCGCCTCGCCGAAGACCAGTCCCTCGCGCTTCTGGGTGTAGGTGAAGATGTCGCCGCCGTCGCCGCAGGCACCGAAGCAGCGCCACGTTCCGGTGTGGGGGAAGACGATAAAGGAGGGCGTCTTCTCCGCGTGAAAAGGGCAGCAGGCTTTGTAGGTGCGGCCCGCGCGCTTCAGGTCTACGGTGCGGCCAATGTACTCGACGAGGTCGAGGCGCTGTTTTATCTCTTCTACTACCCGGTCGGAAGCCATGAGGTTTGAAGGCTCCAGCGTGGAAGGGTGGGGCGAGCACCGGCGACAACGGGAAAAGCAAGCGGAACAGGAAGGAGAGCGGCCCGCGCGTCCCCGGCATCCCACAGGCGTTGTTCAAGGGGTGGGCATCATCGGCATCCCTGCTGCGATACCTCGCCATTATATCACATCCGTTCGGAGGGGACGAAACGGACGGTGGGCGAAGGACGGTGGACGGTAGACGGTGGACGGTTGAGAAAGACCCCACATTTCCCCATACTGGAAGCGTTTTGGTGGGCTGCAAGAGGGTAGAGGATGGAGGTTGACGATAAAGATATATGGCGTTGTGCTAGTTAGTATAGGCAAGTGTCTTCTGTGAACCAGAGAGGGTCGAAGTAGCGAACAGGAGGCCGAAATTGGAGGCTGAAAGGCTTAGGAAAGACGTCTTCTGGTCACTTATCCGGTCCGTGCAGTGGTCAACTCCCACATTTTGCCTGATATACGCGCCTACGTTGCCATGAAGCTTCTATCCATTCTGTCAGTTACATAGAACTAGCACATCGCCAAACTAATGAAAAGCATTATGCCTAATAGTGGCGACTCACGTTACGCTATGCCTACGTCTTTTCTGTTCGTGGTGCCGGATGCTGATGGCATTATAGTCGAGCGCGGGCGGCCCGGCGGCTAGTTTCTCTACATCAAGAATCACAACGCTGCCGCCCGCACTCTGACGGCAGTAATACCGGGCACAATAGAGCACGAGCTAGCAATCACCAACCGGACATACACCATCCCCGCGACCAGCGACTTTGTTGTGGGGCCGTTCCCGCCGCATGTGTACGGGGAAAGTGTTACCTTTACCTTTTCCAGCACGAGCGGAATTGAGGTGCTGGCGCTGGCATATCGCGAGGTGGGCTAGGCTCTTCCCCTGCTCCGCACGCTGCCCGGATAGGATGGCGATAAAGTTTATTATCATTATCATAACTGATATTCCGCCCCACGACGACGCAAAAAGGGGAGGGCTCACCACCCTCCTCTTGTAGGGCAATCGCATCAAAATTCAACAAAGGGTGCTCGCAGATGAAAATGACCTATGGAACTGGCGATCAGCCGGACTCAGGGGGCCGAGTGGCCCTTATGTAGCCCTTCAACGGCGATTTCATCCGCCCTCGGTGCGTCAT
>DASVVH010000083.1:0-1506 GCA_036386615.1 Ardenticatenaceae bacterium | reverse complement strand
CTGGTGGCGGAGATGGAGCGTATCGGCCTGAAGCGGTGCCAGGCGATTCCGAGCGTGGGGCATCCGGTCGTCTACGGCGAGTGGCTGGAGGCGGGTGAAGACAAGCCAACAGTTCTCATCTACGCGCACTATGACGTGCAGCCTGTAGACCCCATCGAACTCTGGGAGACGCCGCCCTTCGAGCCGGATGTGCGCGACAACAGGCTCTACGCGCGGGGCGTGATTGACGATAAGTGCGGCGTTTGGTTCAACCTGAAGGCGTTGGAGTCCATGCTTGCCGCCACGGGGACGCTGCCCGTCAACGTGAAAATCTGCTTCGAGGGCGAGGAGGAGACAGGCTCACCTAACGTGGTCCCGGTCATAAAGGAACACAAGGAGCTTTTCGCCGCCGACCTGATGCTCGTCTCTGATGGCGGTTCCAGGCCGGAGATGCCGATTTACATCAGCGCGGCGCGTGGGGTCATTGATGGGGAGGTCGTCGTCACCGGACCCTGGCACGATGTCCATTCCGGTCTCTACGGCGGAATCGTTCACAACCCGGTCCACATGGTTGGGAAAATCATCGGGGCCTTCCACGACGACGAGGGGCGCATCCGGATTCCGGGCTTCTACGACGATGTGCGCCCGCTCTCGCCTGCCGCCTTTGAGGAGATGAATGCGCAGGAGGGGGAGGCCCGTTCCTCCTTCATGGAGGATGCACGCGTGAAGAACTTCTGGGGCGTGCCGGAGTATACCTTCATGGAGCGGGCAACGGCGCAGCCGACCCTGGATGTGACGGGCGTCTACGGCGGCTACCAGGGCGAGGGAATGAAGACGATTATTCCGGCGAGGGCAGGCTTCAAGGCGACGATGCGGCTGGTGGTGGATCAGGACCCCGAAGAGACGGCGCAGAAATTCGTTGACTTCGTGAAGGGCTTCGCCACCGACACGCTCGATATCGAAGTGACCATCCGCTCGGCGAGTGCGGCGGTGCAGATGCTGGACGAGGGTCCGGCGGTGGAGGCGATTCATCGCGCTTTCGAGGCGACCTGGGGCAAGCAAGCACGCATACTCCGCAGTGGCGGTTCCATTCCGATTCTCGGCACCTTCCAGCGCGAGCTAGGTATCCCGATGGCGAATCTTGGCTTCGGGGTGGGCGAGAACGGGCACGCGCCCAACGAGTTCTACATGCTGGAATTCGTGCAGCAATACCTGGACACGGGGATTCATTTTTACTACTATCTCGCCGAGTTGATGCAGGGTAACGGCGAAACGGCAGCGCGAGAGGAGTCCTGAATGAGCACCGACACCAAGAAGGCTATCCAGCAGACCGTTGCCTATGCGCGGGACAATCATGAGGCGTACCTTGAGGGGTACAAGGAGTTGCTTCGCATCCCCTCGGTGAGCACCGACCCGGCGTACAAGCAGGAGGTGCAGCGCGCGGCGGATTGGCTGGTGGCGGAGATGGAGCGCATCGGACTGAAGCAGTGCAAAGCGATTCCGAGCGCGGGGCATCCGGTGGTCTAC
>DASVVH010000082.1:0-3332 GCA_036386615.1 Ardenticatenaceae bacterium | reverse complement strand
CTCCTGGCAGCTTTATCGCCGCCATACCGAACTCCTCCTCGCACTCGGCGTCCCGCGCGCCGCCGCCGAGGCCGCCATCGGGGAGCGCGTTCAGGAGCTTCGCGTGCAGGCCCATATCTCGAACTATGACCGCGTCTCCGGCGCGGCCCGCCTGCTCGACATCCCCTTCCTCTCCATCCACAGCCCGCAGGACGAGTTGGGGCGACAACTGATGCAGCGCGCCGTAGATGACCTACTCCGTGCCGAGCCTAACGCCACCTGCGGCGAGATTGCCGCCCACCTCACCGCCATGTTCCCCGAATTCCTCAACGCTGACACTCGCATCGCCGTCCGCGTCGGCGACCCTGACCGCCGCGCGGGGCGGACCATCGTGGCGCACGGGGCGCTCACCAATGGCGGCGCAGCCATCGCCCGCACCTACTGGGAGCACGGCATCGAGACGGTCATCTACATCCACATCGCGCCAGCCGAGCTTCGCCAGCTTCTCGCGCACGGTAATCCCGGCAACCTGATTATCACGGGCCACATCGCCAGCGACTCTCTCGGCATCAACGCCTACCTTGCGGAGGCCGAGCGCCGCTTGGGCGTCGAGTTCACCCGCCTCAACGGCATCGTCTCGCCCGAACCGCAGTTCGAGCCAGAGGCTCTATGACCAACACAGACGCCGCTCTGCGCTTCCTACAGCGCCTGATTCAGACGCCCAGCCTGCCCGGTGAAGAAGGCCAAATCGCTGAAATCGTTCTCGCCGAGATGAAGAGCCTCGGCTATGACGAGGCGTGGATGGACGCGGCGGGCAACGTCATCGGCCTGATTCGCGGGCGCGGCGAGGCTCCCGCCGTCATGTTCAACACCCACCTCGATCACGTTGACCCCGGCGACCCCGCCGCGTGGCCCGCTTACGGCCAACCGTACAGTGGCGCGGTTCACGAGGGCAAGGTCTGGGGGCGCGGCGCGAGTGACATCAAGGGGCCCCTGGCCGCGCAGGTGTACGGCGTCGCCCGCCTGCTGCAAGACGAGACGCGCCCGGCGGGCGATGTCTACGTCAGCGCGGATGTGCAGGAAGAGGTCGGCGGGCTGGGTGCGCGCCTGCTCATCGAGGATTTCAGGGAGCTTGTTGACCTCGTGGTCATCGGCGAGCCAAGCTCAAACGAGTTGCGGCGCGGTCATCGTGGGCGCAACGAGTTCATCGTCCACATCACGGGCCGCGCCGTCCACGCCAGCGTGCCGGAGCGCGGCGTCAACCCGCTCTACTCCCTCGCCAACTTCTTGCAGCGCCTCCCCTCACTGGAGATGATGCCGCACGAGGAGCTAGGCCGCAGCAGCGTCGCGCCCACGCTCATCCGCACCGACCAGACCAGCGCCAACGTCACCCCCGGCGAGGCGTGGCTCATCCTCGATTGGCGCAGCGTGCCCGGCGACCACGCCGAAGGTGCCCGTGACAAGGCGCAGGCGCTTCTCGACCAATGCCTGACAGAAGGTGCGATGGGCGAGGTGCTCCTGCAAACGCGGGAGAGCGTCAGCTTCACGGGCTACAGCCAGAGGATGCTCGCCGACAACCCCGCCTACAGCCTGCCTGCCAACCACCCCGCTGTCCGCGCCGCCGAGGAAATCCTGCGCGATGCACTGGGCCGCGAGGTGCCCACCCGCCTCTGGCACTTCGCCACCGACGGCGGCCACTTCGCCAGCGCGGGCATGACCGTCATCGGTATTGGCCCCGGCGACGAGCGCGTCGTCCACACCATCAACGAGCACATAGAAATCGCCGAGTGGACCGAGGCCCTGCACATCAACCATCTCCTCGCCCGCGACTGGCCCCGCCGCGCAGTTCAATGATGTGGGAGCAGCATAGCACCCAAGCCATTGCGACACTGAGAAGTTCGACTTACCTCAGGACGGCTGTAGAGACTGGTTTACCACAATCGTACTACCTCACAAAGAGGTAACGTACATACAAGCAGATGCAGAACTGTGTCAAAGTCACACAACCTATAATGTATCTTCGTGTTATACAGCAGCTATCTACCACTACACTGGCCTTTTTGCCCGCCAGTACTGGCCGATACTGGCCTTGACCCTCTTCTCGCCCCTTCTCCAAATTTTTGACACGGCCCTAAAAGCAGAAGGGGCACGGATAATCCGTGCCCCTTCTGTTAGTTATCTCTCTACGCCGTCGCGGGTGGCTGTGTTGGGCTTGGCCCACGCACCGGACGGCGGCTTGGCCGTCGGCGCGGCGTCCCCTTCGGTAAGGAGGTTGCCTTGCTGCGCCCCCGCCGGAAGCGAATCGGCGGCTCCGGCTTCACAGGCTCCAGCAGCGTATAGGCCAACACCTCGTCCATCTTCTCCACGAAGCGAAGCTCCATCTCGCGCTGCACCTTCTTCGGAATCTCGTTGAGGTCCTTCTTGTTCTTGATTGGCGCGAAGAAGGTCTTGATGCCCGCGCGATGCGCCGCCAGCACCTTCTCTTTGAAGCCGCCGATGGGCAGCACGCGGCCCCTCAGCGTAATCTCCCCGGTCATCGAAACGTCGCGGCGCACCGGGCGGCGCGTGAGCGCGCTGACCAGCGCCGTCGCCATCGTGATGCCCGCGCTCGGCCCATCCTTCGGGATTGCACCTTCCGGCAGGTGAATGTGAATGTCAATCTTGTCGAAGTCCTTCACCTCGATGCCGAGCCGCTGCGCGTTCGCCCGCGCGTAGGAGAGGCCCGCCTGCGCCGACTCCTGCATCACCTCGCCAAGCTGGCCCGTCAGCATCAGCTGGCCCTTGCCCTCCATCACGATGACCTCGATGGGCAGCAAATCGCCCCCCGCCTCCGTCACCGAGACGCCTGTCGCCACACCCACCTCGTCGCTCTCCTCCGCGATGCCGAAGGAGAACTGCGGCGGGCCAAGCTGCTTCTCGACGGTGGCAGCCGTCACGAGCTTCGGCGCTTCCTTCCCCTCCGCGACGATGCGCGCCGCCTTGCGGCAGATGCTCGCAATCTCGCGCTCAAGGTTGCGGACGCCCGCCTCCATCGTGTACTCGCGGATGAGCTTCCGCAGCGCCTGCTCCGAGAACGTCACGCTCTCTGCATCCAGCCCGTGCTTCTCAAGCTGGCGCGGGATGACGAACTTCCGCGCGATTTCCAGCTTCTCCTCCTCGATGTAGCCGGAAAACTCGATGACCTCCATACGGTCCAGCAGCGCGTGCGGAATCGTATACAGCGTGTTCGCCGTCGTGATGAACATCACCTGCGACAGGTCATACGGCGCGTCAAGGTAGTGGTCGCTGAACTCCCCGTTCTGCTCCGGGTCGAGTGCTTCCAGCAGCGCCGCCGAGGGGTCGCCCCGGAAATC
>DASVVH010000081.1:0-6771 GCA_036386615.1 Ardenticatenaceae bacterium | reverse complement strand
TGCCCGCCACCCCTGCCTGTGAGACAATGCGCCCGGCGTTCCGTCCCTGCACACCTGCACCCCGGAGGCATTTTTGGACCCGCTCATCGAATGGGGCTACGGCGTCATTCTATCGTTGCAGGCGCTCCGCACCCCTTTCGGAGACGCCCTCTTTCAGATGCTTACCTTTCTCGGCGTGGAAGAGTTCTATCTAGTCCTCGTACCCTTCCTCTACTGGATGGTGGACAAGCGGCTGGCGACGCGCCTCGCCGTACTTTTCCTTCTTTCAGCCTATCTGAACAGCCTGCTCAAAGACCTCTTCGGCCAGCCGCGCCCCTCGGCGGAGCGCGTCGTGGTTCTGGACGACCTTGAAACGGGCGGTATGCCGAGCGGCCACGCGCAGAACGCGGTGGTTAGCTGGCTCTTCCTCGCAGCGCAGCGCCGCGAGAACTGGATTCACTGGGCGATGGTGGCCCTCGTGCTCGGCATCAGTTTGAGCCGCATCTATCTGGGCGCTCACTTCCCGCACGACGTGGCGGCGGGCTGGCTCGTCGGCGCGGCCATCCTGCTCCTCTACTACGCTCTCGCGCTGCGTGTCGAAAGGTGGCTAGCCGGGCAGACGATGCTGGCACAGATGGTGGCGGGCGCGGCTGCCGCCCTCCTGCTCATCCTGCTCTACCGTGAGGAGAGCGCCCTGAATGCGATGGCAACGCTGTTTGGTATAGCCGTCGGCGTACCCCTCGAACGGGCGAGGGTCGCCTTCGCCACGCGCGGCGTAGACGCGGCGCGGCTCGCCGCGCGGTTCGTGCTGGGGCTTGTGGTCGCCCTGCTCATCTGGCGCGGCCTGCGGCCCGTGCTGCTTCCACTGGACGCGGTGGGTGCTTTCGTTCGGTATGGCCTATTGGGGCTGTGGGTCGCCGTCGGCGCGCCCTGGCTCTTCGTGCGGGCGGGCCTCGCCCGCCGGGAGGTGCCCGCGTGAGCCGCCCTGTGCCCATCATGCTCATTCACGGCTACAACGGCCTCGTTGACAACTGGGAAGCCTCCGATTTTCGCGCCTCGCTCATCGCGCGCGGGGCGGACCCCGACCTCATACGCGTCTTTCACTACGGTTGGCGCGAGGAGAGCGACCCGTTCGATGTGCCGCCCGTAGCCCCGCCCGGAACGTTACTCGACATCGTTAGCGCGGAACTGCGCCGCATCTACAACAACCAGGGGGACATCCGCGCCATCGCCTCGCGCCTCGCCTTCCGCGACACTGACGACCCCGAAGCGCTGCGCTCGCAACTGGTGCGCCTGAGCATGGAGAGCGTGGCGCGGGGCGGGCCGGAGCATGTCACCATCGTCGCGCACTCGATGGGCGGCCTTGTTGCCCGCTACTATCTCTCGCGCCGCACGCCCGACGAGTGGGGAACCGTCAACGAGGGCGTGGTTGGGCGGCTCATCACCATCGCCGTGCCGCATTTGGGCGTGGACCTCGCCCGCATCGTCGCGCTCGTGCCGCAGGACGCTTTCATCCTGCGGGTACTGCGCTGGCTGGAAAAGCTGCCCTTTGTTCACGACGAGCCGTCAAAGGAACTCGCCCAACTCGACAGCCTCGTGCGGGCGATGCAACTCCGCGAACTGGAGGAGGAGCTTCCGGCGGTCAGCCAGGGCTACTTCGACAGCCCCGCCGTTCGCCAGATGACTCCGGGCAGCCCTTTCATGGAGGAGTTGAACGCGCCCGGTGCCCACCCCTCGGATGTGGAAGCGGCCCTCATCTGGGGCGACATTCGCTTCACTGGCTCCGTTCGCTGGGGGCCTGTGAATCTCTGGGAGCGCGCCGTCAGCCTGGGCGACCTCCTCGTGACGGCGCGAAGTGCCAGCACCCTGCCCAACGTGCCGGACGCCGCCCGCTTCCCGCTCGTCTGGGAGCAGCGTTACACCGTGCAGATTGGCGACCCCTCGCCCGTTCCCGCCGACGTGAGCGACCTGCTGCCGCCCGTCGCGCACAGTAACCTGCTCCGCCACCCCGACGTTCAAGCCTATGTCGCGCAGTTGGTTGGGCTGTAGCGCTGTCTGCGAATACGCCTAGGGTAGGGACGCCGCCGAGGGTTGCGCTACGCTCCACCCCCGGCTACGAGATTCGCCACCCCCTGCGGGGTTCAGGAGCATTGAGTTATCATGCGGAGCCATGCGCTTCCTATTATGCACCCTCTGCAATTCAACTTGGTAGATGTACGGATACACAAGGTTGGCATACAGGTTGGCCCAAGCACAAAGAGAGGACGCAACGTGCTAATGCTCTACGCCAGGCATGTTGCTGGGTGGATCCTTCACTTCGTTCAGGATGACAAGTAAGTAGCTACCCCTTACTTGATGTACCAGTGTGTTAACCTCGTGAAACAGTACAGGTATTACGTTGCTAGCGGAGCGCTCGACGCTACTGGCTTGATTCTGGTCCTGCTCTTGCTCTTTCACGCGGGTTAAGTAATCATGGTGACTACGCTATGAAGATAACATTCCAATAGATAGCGTGTTAGTGGAAGCGAGTAGAGACACGATGCGGAAGACAATGTTGTGGGCGTTCCTGGCCCTGGCCCTCTCCTTCTTCCATGCTCCGGCAATATGGGCCGAAGAGCCGATGCCTACCTCGTCGAGCCAGACGTTCCAGGTCGAGCCGCCGGAGGGGTTGCCCGTGCAGTATGCACGCATTCTGGGCTGGCGTCCTGCCTACGAGACGTTGAATGACGCGCTTGCGAACCAACCGCTTCGCTCGGTGGGTGGCTGGGACGTGTGGGTGACGGTGCTGGAAGGGGCCGATGTAGATGGGCAGCGATACTACCGCACGGGCAAGGGCTGGATGTCGGCGCGGCACCTCTTTCTCTCGGAAGGGAGCGACCTGCGAGGCGTTCAACTGCGAGAGTACGAAGGTGAGCGGATAGCGATGGTCTACTGGCCGAAGGTTGGGGTTCGCGCGGCTCCGCGCGCCAGCGCCCCGCTCGCTGGGAGCCACATCGGCTACGATGTCGTCCCGATTCTGGAGGAGCGGACCACCGGCGGCGAGTTGTGGTATCGCATCAGCAACAAGGGGTGGCTGCACAGCCAGTACGTGCGCCATCTGGCGGGGTCGGCGCGGCCTGCCGAGGTTTCCGCCGAGGACAAGTGGATCGAGATTGACCTGAGCGAGCAGGTGCTGGTCGCTCATGAAGGCGACACGCCCGTTTTCGCTACCCTGACCGCGACAGGCAAAGCACCCACGACGACGATAGAGGGCCTCTTCTGGATTACCAAGAAGCACGCGGTGGACCACATGGCCGGGGGCTGGTCAACCGATGACCCTTATGACCTCGCGGATGTGCCCTGGACGATGTACTTCTACAGCAACTACGCGCTGCACAGCGCCTACTGGCACGACGAGTTCGGCGAGGTTCGTAGTCACGGCTGCGTGAATCTCAGCCCATTTGACGCGCAGTGGCTCTTCGAGTGGAGTGGCCCCACGATGCCGGAGGGAGGCTCCTACGTGGAAGTTACCGACGGCAATCTCGGTACGTGGGTGTGGGTCCACCCGTAATGTAGCCTGAGTGCCGCCGAGGATTCCACTTCGCTCCATCCTCGGCTACGAGTTTCGCCGTCCTGCGGACTCTACGACTCGCGTCGGGTCTCCCAAGGCCGAGGTTCCCTAGCTGACGTTCAGGGGAGGCCCCGTTAGCTCCATTCCGTGTGCCTGAAAGAGTGGGGCCAACTCCTCGCGTGATGGTGGCCCCTGTAGCTGCGCCATCGCCTGAAAGAATGCCTCCATCTGCCCGGCGGGCTGGAAGACTATCAGGAGTTTCCCCGTCGCCTCTCCTACGTTCGCCCAGACATGGGGTATTCCTCGCGGCGCGAGCAATGAATCGCCGGATTTCAGGCGGTATTCCTGCTCTCCCACCTCGATGATGTACTCCCCCTCAACGACGTAGAACCATTCCTCCTGCTCGTAATGAAGATGGCGTGGCGGGCCGCCTTTGTGTGGGGTGATGTTCTCGATGATGAAAAGGTCTCCGTTCGTATCGGAGGGGGCGACTTTGTAGATAATCGGCATCCCGAACGTCCGGCGCGATTCCCCGAAGCGGTCAACGCCTTCTGAAACGTGAACAGTGGCTGGGGCCTGCTTCTTCTTGTCGGTTGCTTCGCTCATGCGCCTCCTGATGAGAATTCGGTCTTAAATTCCTGCAACGCCGGGTGGGCGTCCGCGCGCATCACCTCTCCCTGCGGAACGGCGAGCCGCGCCAGCAACTCCGCGAAGGCATCCAGAGGGCCGGTCGTCGCGTAGCGCAGCGCCGTTTCGCCCGAAGGATGGGCGAGGCCCTGCTCGTCGAGCACGCGCACGACCTGCCGCGCCACTGCGGGGGCCGCGTCCACTATCTCCAGCCCCGGTGCAAGGTCGTGAATCAGCGGCGCGACGTAAGGGTAGTGCGTGCAGCCCATCACCACCGTGTCCGCTCCCGCCTCCACCATCGGCTCCAGATAGCGCCACAGGAGCACCCGCGTCTCGTCGGCCTCCAGCTTGCCCTGCTCGATGAGGTCCACCAGCCCTGGCGCGACCTGCTCCACAACCTTTACGCCATCCGTCCATCGGTCCAGCACTTCGCGTAGTAATCTCCCCTGCATGGTCGCGGGTGTCGCCAGCACGCCCACAACGCCGGAGCGTGTCGCCCGCGCAGCAGGCTTCACGGCGGGGACCATGCCCACGAAAGGCACCTCCGGGAACTGCTCGCGCAGCCAGTGGAGAGCGGCGGCACTGGCTGTGTTGCAGGCCACCACCACCAGCTTCGCGCCCCGCTCAAGGAGCCAGAGGGTGTTTTCCCGCGAGAAGCGTTGTAGGGTCTCCTCGTCGTGCAGCCCATAGGGGCAGCGCGCCTGGTCCGCAAGATAGAGCAGCGGCTCGTCGGGCAGGAGCGCCCGCACCTCGCGCAATACGGTCGTTCCGCCGACGCCGCTATCGAACAAGCCAATCGGCCCCGTCGCCAACGCTTTGATGTTGACCCCCTCCACTATCAGCCCCGGACCACGAATGAGGCGAGTATAGCGCCCGTCACGCGCCAAGCAAAAGGCCCGAAAACGTCGGGGTGGCTCCCCAACAGCTTCGGGCCTCGTTTAGTGACTTTGTAACGCTCTGGCCGCTAGGCTGCGGCGGGGGTGGCCTGCGGTTGTCGCTCACCCAGCCGCTCCTCGCGGAAGTGGCGGCTCTCGCGGATGAAGTTGGCGAAGAGGCGGCGCATACGGGGGTCCGTCGCGGCCAATTCTTCAGGGTGCCACTGCACGCCCATCATGTAGTGGTCGCGCTGGGACTCTACCGCCTCGATAACGCCATCGGGTGCCCAGGCCGTCGGCACCAAGCCTTCGCCCAACTGCTCGATGGATTGGTGGTGCATGGAGTTCACCTTGACCGAGCGCACGCCCAGGAGACTGCCCAGCGTTGATTCCTCGTCCACGCGGACGGAGTGGATGAGCAGGTCACGCGGGTAGCGCCCCTGCACGGGGAAGTAATCGTGCTTGATTGGGTTGTTGCCGTACTCGTTCTCGATGTCCTGGTAGAGCGTGCCGCCACTGGCGACGTTGATAATCTGAATGCCCCGGCAGACGCCGAAGACGGGCTTCTCGTCGGCCATCGCCCACTTCACCAGTTGAAGCTCGGTGCGGTCCCGGTCCAGGTCCGTGCGCCCCGTGAGTGGGTGGCGGTGCTCGTGGTAGTAGGAGGGGTCAATGTCCAGCCCGCCGCAGATGAAGACGCCATCCAACTGGTCATAAATGGCCCGCAGCGTGACCATATCTTCCAGAAGCGGGATGATAAACGGCACGGCCCCGACCGAGGCGAGCGTGGTCACGTACTTCTGGCTCATAATCCAGCAGCGCGGCAGTTCCCCCGGAATCTCTTCAAGGGTCTGTGTCGGTACACCGATTATAGGGCGACCTGACATAATGTTCCTCCAACTCCAGCTATAAACAAATGGCTCCTTCGCACAACTGAGCCGCGCCCGCGCGACCTTGCTGAAAGGAGCCTACTATGGAAAGTATACGCTCATTGGGCATATCGGTCAAAGGGATAGAAGTCCTGCCCTTGTGCCGGAAACGCTCAGGCCCACAAGCCGCCATGCACGTTGAGCACGGTGCCGTTGACGTAGGTGGCCTCATCGCCGACGAGCCACGCTACCGCGTTGGCAACGTCCTCCGGCTCGCCCAGACGGCCAAGCGGTATTTTATTTGCAATATCCGGGCCAACGCCCACCGTGTCCACCATGCCCGGATTGACGACGTTCGCGCGGATATTGTAAGGCCCCTCGCTCCGCGCGATGGAGCGCGTGAGCACGACTACCGCCGCCTTGAGGGCGTGGTAGACGGCGGCGTTCGGCGCGCCGCGCGCCACCTCCGCGTTGAGTGAGCCGAGGTTGACGATGGACCCGCCAGCCTGCGCCCGCATCAGGGGAATGGCGGCCTGACACATGTGGAAGACGCTGTTCAGGTTCCCCGCTACCATCGAGTTGTAGGCGTCAAGGCTGGTTTCCATAAACGAGCTTGGGGCGAACGGCCCCACGTTGTTCACCAGCACGTCCACCGAGTCGAGGACGCGCTGCGTCTGCTCGACGGCCAGCCTCGCGCCGTCCGGCGTGCTCACGTCCAGCTTCAGCGTCGTTACCTGCGGGGCGAGGGGGCGTAGTTCCAGGAGCGCCGCCGCCGCCGCCGCTTCGTTCTGGTGGTAGACGAGGGCCAGAGAGTAGCCATCCCGCGCGAGCCGCCGCGCGATGGCAAGCCCTATGCGGCGCGTTCCCCCTG
>DASVVH010000080.1:0-3453 GCA_036386615.1 Ardenticatenaceae bacterium | reverse complement strand
GCTTCCTTGGAGCGTCATTTATATGGGGAACAAGACGCCAAAGTACCTTATAAGAGCTGTTTCCAAGAAATACGCAGAGCAACTACTACGCCCTTTAGGTGTTCCCGATATAGAGACTCTTCAAGTGCGCTTAAAGGAGCGAGCCTCAAGAGCGGGTAGAACCTGGGGACCAGATTATTATGAGGGAAGATTTGATCCTTTATATGGCTTTAATATACAGAGTATTGGAAGTCGATAGAAGTACCCCCATCTGCAACTGCTCTCTACCTCATCCGCACCGCCGCCGCGCCCATCTGGCAGGCGTGGCTTGACCTGCCCGGCTGGCCGCGCTGGTAGCCCGAAACCGCGCACCAACTGGCCCAACTCCGCGCCCTCGGCTGCGACTACGGGCAGGGCTACTACTTCTCCCGTCCCCTCGACAGTGAGCGCGCCACCGCCCTCCTCCACGCAGACCGTCAGTGGTAAGGTTCCGGGTAGCCATAAGAGGCTAGTTACGAGGACCAACAGACCCGGTATACTTTAACAGTAGGGGGCTTCCTCATGAGCGCTCCTGCTGTCGTGTCATTGATAAGTTGCCCTCCCTGGTGAGAGAGGCGGACGCAACCGTCCTCCCTGTAACCGGGTCCGTCGCGCATAAGGGAAAATAATGCATCCTCGCCATATTCGTTCGAGCCGCTTTCGCCGCCTGTGGCTGGGGTTAATCCTCCTCCTCGTGACCTCCTCCCTACCCCTGATAGCACGGGCCGCTGAACTCCCGACTTTCGGTAATCCGGTCTACATCGAGACTGTGGGGCCGCTGGTCGCCAGTAACTTCGGCGATTGGTACACCTCCGGCACTGTGGGGGCCGGAAGAGGCTTCCATTACCTGACGATAGAGGTGCCGTGCGGCTGGCCCGTGAACAAGCCAATAGACATTGACCTCTTCAGTCCGGAGATGAACTCCAACGGGGGCCTGGCCGACGATATTATCGGTTCAGCAGACAACACAGTCTTTGAACTATACGCGCCCGGCACCGCCTTTGTACCGCCCGCCACCCCTGCTCCCCGGACAGGAATACCGGGAACGGAAATCATCTACCCCGGCAGCTCCGCGCCTCAACAGTGGGTCCGCTACCACACGCTATCCGCCCCGACCTGTGGGCGCTATCTCTTGCGTACCGGAACCTATCTTGATGACCGTAACGGCTGGAAGATTCGAGTGGGAGATGACAACGACGCCGACCCTAACAATGCCCTTCCCAGCCGCTACGATGACGCCGATGGAGTTCTCGGTACCGGGGACGAGTTGATAATCGGAATCTTCCAGACCACTTACCAGCACGAAAACCCCTTGAGGGTCGCCTTACACCTTTACGAATACGTCAGCCCCGGCCAGCCTTCAGTTACATTCCACAACTTTGACGTGAACGATGGATCGGGAGGGGCAGGCGCTGGCGTGCAGTACCGTTCGCCCGGCGGCCTCGACCACGCCGCGACGGCCTCCGTGAATAACGCCTGGAATGGCGGCACCGCGAGTTCGCGCGGGGGCGATACCCTCCTCGACCCTGAGTCCGGGTGGTGGCGGCTTACAACGACCTCAGAGTTCGTTCTGAATCGCTATATCATGGAAGGGCAGACTCTGGAGCCAGCCTATTACCAGCAGCCACCCACCCCCGCCCTCTCTATGAGCATCTCCGACGGCGTGGCAGAGGTGAAGGCCAATGATGTCGTGACCTATACTATCGAGTTCACGAATACCTCCGGTAACACGGGCGCGCCCGGTGCCGCCGCGAATCTCACGATTCAAAACACCATCCCGGACGACGCCAGCTACCTCTCCTGCGATGCCAACGGGCAAGGCACCTGCCAGTTCGATAGCGACACTGGCGTCGTCACCTTCACGCTGGCAGAGATGCTCGTCGCCGGGGAGGCGGGCGCGCTCTCCGTCACCGCACAACTCCACGACGCGGCGGTGCCGGGAGAGCAGGCGGTGAGCCGCACCATTATAGACTACGAGGACGCCTATGGCCGGGCTTTTGCGCCCGTGACAGCCACGAACGCGAATGTAGTCACGCCTTCGACCCCGCTGGGCATCCAACTCGCCTCCTTCACCGCCATTCCCGCCGACCATCACATCCTCCTCACCTGGGAAACCGCCTCGGAACTCGGCAACCAGGGCTTCAACCTCTACCGCAGCACGGACCCCGCCGCGCCCGGCACGCCGTTAAATGAAGCCTTCATTCCCTCCGAAGCGGCAGGCAGCAGCGAAGGCTTCGCCTACCAGTGGCGGGACACCGCGATTGAGGCCGGAGCGACGTACCACTACTGGCTGGAATCGGTGGACACCTACGGCCACGCCACGCGCCACGGCCCCGTGAGCGCCACCCTTGCCCAGCCCACCGCCATCGCCCTGAACGCCTTCCACGCGCAGCCGCATGGGAGCGTACGCGGCTTTGCCATCGCTCTGGCGGCACTGACAGCTTTGAGCGGCGCTTGCGTTGGCTGGCGCTATAGGCGCAGAGCATGATTCACCTCTCATTTTGCGCCATGCTATGACGCGGGCATGCTATCGCCTCCGCAAATAAGGAGGCGATAGCATACCCCCATCTGCGACTCCCCCCGCCTCATCCGCACCGCCGCTGCGCCAGGCCTATGTCAAAGTCGCGCGGCTTGTAATATAACTTAATAGCTACATAGCAGATACCTGCCCCGGTACTGGCCTTTTTTGCCCGCCAGTACTGGCCGTTACTGGCCTATACTGGCCTCAGCCCCCTCTGGCCTGCTCCTTGCCGCTGTTCTCCCTCCTCCCCCACTTTGACACAGCCCTACCGCTGCGCTCATCTGCCTTGCACCGCCTTCTCTTCACAGTTATCATTCAGACGCGACAGTAGTTCCCGAAACGGTGGGAAACGGCAGAGTTGTAGAGTTGGATTGAGGGTCAAGAGATGATTGTTCTCACGCGCGTCGTCGTGGTCATGCTGGCTCTGAGCATCATGCTTGTCGAAGTCTCCTCCGCGCCGCTCCCCGCGCAGAACGTCGGCCTGCCCCCGACACAAACGTTTGTGCCCACTGAGCCAGCCCCACCTTGGCAGGTGACACCTTCCACTACACGTACACCGACAATAACCCCTATAGGGACACCAACCCCTTTCCCATCGAGCACCCCCTGGTCTTATGACCCTATTCTAAACATAACCAAGCGGGAAGGAGCGCCGGGCAGCTTTATCACTCTTGGGGGTTTCAGTTTCACCGACAGCCCGCAAGCCTCCATTTTCTTGAACGACGTGTTCATTGGGGCAGTGCCCAATTCTCAGGGCTGGTTCCAGTTCCAACTGGATACGAGAAACCTGGAAGAAGGCTACTACACGCTTCGTGTGGATACGGAGGTGGAACAGCGTGCCCAAACCTTCCTCCTTGATTCTGACGAGCCATTGCATCCATCGAACACGTCGCTAACAACCTTTGTGGCTCCCT
>DASVVH010000079.1:0-11781 GCA_036386615.1 Ardenticatenaceae bacterium | reverse complement strand
GAAAGTACGCCGCCCTCTGGCGTGAGCGTATCCGCGCCTAGCCAACGCGGTTGCGGGCGAGGTGGGTTCTAGTCGGTAGACCGAGCCAGGTCGTAAAGTCCGCAGGACGGCGAAAATCGTAGCCGAGGGTGGAACGTAGTGCAACCCTCGGCGGCGCTCCTCGCATCGTGAACGCTTTTCATCCCATCCCGGAGAGCGTACAATGGAGTCTCATACGCCCTCTACGAGGTGAGTGTCATGGACCTGTTCTCCTACGGTGCCCTCTTTTGCTTTGGGTTTCTCGTGCTGATGAGTCTGGTCGGCCTCGCTGTCACGTTTAGTTGGGCTACTCGAAGGATGGGTCTTGGGAGCAAAGGGGTCTACCTTGCGTCGGGGGATCGCGCGGCAGTTGTCCAACTTCTCCAGCGCATCCGCAGCGCGCCCGATACCGTTCAGGCACTCGATGAGGCGATTACTGCGCTCCAGAACCGCGCCACGATTCCCGCCGCCGATGCGCTCCCTCCCCCTGTATCAGACCCAGCACCCAGCGCGGCACCCGCCACGACGCCGACCCCTGTGGCGGTGAGCACCCTTTCAACCGCCACACCAATTGACGCGCCGCCTCCTTCAGACTCCACGCCCGTTGTAACGCCACCTGCCGCGCCCGCCTTCGACCTGCGCCGATGGCTCGCGCTGGACAACATCACCCTGCTGCTCTATCTCGGCGCGGCGCTCTTCGTCATCGCGGTGGGCGTCTTCGTCGGCTCCAACTGGGGTGAGATTAGCGGGCTGGCGCGCTGGTCCATCGTCGCAGGCTCCGCGCTGGCCTTCTTCGGGCTGGGCGAGTTCTTCACCCGCAGCAACCCCGTCCTCGCGCGGGCGGGGGAGACCTTCCGCAGCCTGGGGCTGGTCCTGCTGCCGCTCGTCGCGCTGGCCTATGACCGCTTCGTGCTGGATGGCAACGCGCCACCCCTCTTCTGGGTCTTGGCAGGAACCGAGCTGGCCCTTCTCTACTACGTGCTCTATCGTTGGTCCAGGGCGGGGCGGCTCACGGCCTATCTCTCCGGCCTCAGCCTGGGCATCGTCGCGCTGCTCCTGCCTGACGCGCTGGGGCTGGCGAGCATCTGGAAGGCCCACGCGCTGCTCGTGCTGGCGGGCGCGCTGCTCGCCGTCACCTGGAAGATGGAGCCGGATGGCCCCGCGCTCCTGCCCCGCCGTCTCGCGGGGCGCGCCTCCCCTCTTGTCGAGAGTCACCTTCTGCTCGGCGCGCTGGCGCTTCTCGGCAGTGCGGCCATTCTCGGAGAGACGTGGAGTTTTTTCCCTCCCGCGCCTCTCGCCAATACCAGCTATTGCATCCTGCTCACGGCGCTTCTCGCCTGGGTCAGCCTCTGGTTCCGCTCGGCGTGGCTGGTGGGGGCCGCGACGGTTGCGAGTGGAACGGTGGTGTGGAGCGCCGCGCAGTTCGTATCACCGGAAGTGGCAACGTGGACGCTCCTGCTCGGCTGGAACGCGCTGGCCCTCGCACTCTTCGCCCTCGCGCCTTCCGTTGAGCGTTGGATTCCCCATGCCCGCGTTGCGCTCACGGGCGGCGCGCTCCTCTGGACCACCGCCGCCCTGCTGGCGACGACCCTGCCATACGGCACGCCGCCAAGCCGGAGGGCGGCGGCCTCGCTGCTGGCGACGGCCTTCTTCGCGGCGACGGCGGCGCGCTTCCGCACCGTCGTGCCCTTCTGGCCCGCGCTCTTCACCCTGCACCTTGGCATCCTCTACGGGCTGCAACTGCTGAGGTCCGATTCCGATACGCTCGTCACGCCCACCCTTATCTGGCTCGCGTTGGCCGCGCTCTGGCTGCTTGCCGATGCGCGCCTGCGACCTGCCTGGATGGGTCGGTTCTGGGTCGCCGCCTTTGCCGCCGAGGCGCTCTGGATAATCTATTTCGCCTCGTGGGATGCGCCTGCGGCGGCGCTGGCGGGGCCACTCCTCGTCGTCGGCTGGCTCCTCCTTGCAGCGCGGCGGCAGGAGGGACGGGCGGCAAGTGCCGCCATCGTTCAGAGCGTCTATGCCATCTACGCCGTCGCTGCCTTTATCGGCCTCCCCTCCTACCTGCTCCCGCCGCTCCTCTTCGTTCCGGCGGCGCTGCTGGTGCTTGCAACACCCAGGCTCCCCGCCTACGCGCAACACGCGAGTGAGTGGACGGCTTTGAGTGTCCTGCTCTTCTCGCCTCTCGCGGGCTACTTCGGGGAGGCGTTAGGGCTGGCGGAGCCTCGCTGGAGAGAGCAGACAGCGACAGCGCAGGTGACGCTGCTCCTGGCGGCAGCCTTCTTCGCGGCGTGGGGGTGGGCACAGCGCCGTCGTCCGCTCGTGGCAACGGGCGGCGTGCTGCTCTACCTGCTCTACGCCTGGGTCGCGCTGGAACGTGACGTGACGGCACTTCAGGCGTATTCCGTGCCTCTGGCCGTGCTGCTCTTCGCCTTTGCCTGGCTCTTCCCAGGCCAGCGCCGCGTGCTGGAAATCGCGTCAGCCTTCGTGCTGCTCGTTCCCGCCGCCTTCCAGAGCCTCGGCAGCGACGAGCTTGTTTACAGCCTGCTGCTCGGCGCGTGGAGTCTCGTGCTGCTGGGCATCGGCATCTCGCTCTCGCGGCGGGTGCTCATCACCGCCGGAAGCGTGGGGCTGCTGCTCGCCGCTCTGCGCCAGTTGTGGGCCGTCATCTCTGCCCTGCCGCCCGGCGTCATCATCGGCCTCGTCGGCCTGGTTCTGATGGCCGTCGCTATCCTCCTCACCCTGCGGCGCGACACCCTGCTCCGGCTGCGCGAGCGCGGCAGCGACTACTGGGAGCAGTTGGGCCACGACGAACAGGTACAATGATGAAGCCTGGCTTCGCCTGAGTAGCTTGGTCAGTAATTATACTGTTTCAGGAGGTTCACATACATTGGTCTTTGTCCAAGCGTACATCAAGTAAGGTCTAGTTACTTACTTGTCATCCTGAACGAAGTGAAGGATCCACCCAGCAAGATTCATCTTGTAGGGCGTTAGCACGCTTTGTGTCCTTGACGACTTGGTTGAAACTCTATGCTAATCTTGTGTACTCGTACAAGTAATTGATAGCTGCTTTCATATCAGCCTCAACGAACTGAATCTATTCTCTTATGTCAACTAAGGCTTACATCATCGCCTTTCAATGTAAGCTTTTGTAAGCCGTAGTTCACATAAAATATCCTCAAACCCCTGTCACCCCTCCTGCTCCGTGACCATTGACTTTTAGCGGTTGCGCTGGTATAGTCTGCCTCACTTCACATACCACAGGCGATGACGGGGACGAGTAGGGAGAGGGCTGACCCTCAGCGAGCCGCGAACGGTGGAAGCGCGGCGGACGGCACTCCTGAACGACACCCTTGAGCCGACCGGGGAACCCCTACAGGTCACTACCCGGCTCCGGGCCGCGCCCGTTACAGCGCCTCGGTTTATCCGCCCTCGAAGCTGACGGCGGCGTAACCGGCAGAGACCCCCTTCGGGGTGAATGGTGGTGGTACCACGAAGCCAGCTAGCGGCTCTCGTCCTCCAATGGACGAGGGCTTTTTTGTTTCCCCAAACTGAGGAGGTTGCTATGGACCCCGACGACGATAACGATTGCAGGGAAGGCGCTTGAGAATTCTTCCGGGCCTGCCGGGGGCGCGCTTCCACTGACGTTCCGGCAGGCTCACCAACACCGAAAAGGAGAATTCTCGTGGAACGGATTCGGACAACGGAGGTCGGTCAACACATCGGCGAACAGGTACTTGTCGCGGGCTGGCTGCACGCCGTCCGGCGGCTTGGCGGCATCACCTTCCTGGTCATCCGCGACGGCTGGGGCACTGCGCAGGTCGTCGTAGAAGACGAGGCGGCTCTGGAGCCGCTGGAGACGGCGGGCGCGCTCCCGGAGTCAGTCGTCGAGGTCATGGGCATGGCGCGGGCGCAGCCGCAGGCCCCCGGCGGCATCGAGATAGGTGAACCAAGGATTCGGGTCGTCACGCCCGTGACGGAGACGCCGCCCGTCACCCTGAGCAAGCGGGAGATTAAGGCGGCCCTACCTACCCTGCTGGACCACGCGGTTGTGGCGAACCGCCACCCCACGCGGCGGGCCATCTTCCGGCTGGCGGCGGGGGCGATGGCGGGCTTCCGCGCCACGCTGGCGGCGCGCGGCTTCACGGAAGTGCAGACTCCGAAAATCGTCGCCTCCGCGACGGAGAGCGGGGCCAACGTCTTCCAACTCGACTACTTCGGCACGCCCGCCTTCCTCGCGCAAAGCCCTCAGTTCTACAAGCAGATTATGGTCGGCGTCTTCGAGCGTGTCTTCGAGGTCGGCCCCGTCTTCCGCGCGGAGCCGCACGACACCACGCGCCACACCAACGAGTACGTCAGCCTGGACGCGGAGTTCGGCTTTATCGAGAACCACTTCACCGTCATGCGAACCCTGCGCGAGGTCATCGCGGGCATCTTCGGCCACCTGGCGACGCACTACGGAAGCGAGTTGGAACTGCTTGGCGTCGCGCTGCCGGAGGTACACGCCAACATTCCACACATCCACTTCCGTGATGCTCAAACGTTGATTCTGGAACGCTACGGGACGGATGTGCGTGGCGAGCCGGACCTGTCGCCGCAGGACGAGCGCTGGCTGGGCGAGTGGGCGCGGGAGGAGCACGGTAGCGACTTTCTCTTCGTCACGGGCTACCCGATGGTGAAGCGACCATTCTACACGCACCCGGACGCAGCCGCGCCGCAGTGGTCAAACTCGTTCGACCTCCTGTTCCGGGGGACGGAGTTGGTCACGGGTGGGCAGCGCCTCCACCGCTACGAGGACTATCTGGCGGCGCTGGCGCGGGCGGGCTATCCCGTCGCGCCCTTCGAGAGCTACCTGGAGGCGTTCCGCTATGGTATGCCACCACACGGCGGCTTCGCCATTGGCCTGGAGCGGCTGCTGATGCAACTCACGGGCGCGCCAAACCTGCGCCTGACGACGCTCTTTCCGCGTGACCTGACGCGCCTGACGCCGTAGGGCGACGACCGACGACCGACGACCGACGACCGCTAACGGCAACGGGTGAGTGATGGCAGGTTCACCAGACATAGCTCAGGCCCAGCCGTTGAAGCAGGTCAGGCTCTACGAGCCGCAGCCTGGCCCGCATTTCAGGTGTGGCGCGGAAGGAGGCGAGGGGTTGTGATTCGGACCTGACAACAATCTCGAACGCGCGCGTGGCGGGGCGGACGCTAAAGCCCGTAATCTCCGCCGCCTCAAGCGTCACGCGGCGGCTGCCGGGCAGTTCCCAAATGAGGGCATCGGGTGTAATCAGCAGGCGCGCAGGTTCGGCCCGCCACACGAACAACCCGAACGCCAGAAGCAGCACGGGAAGCCAGAGCAGCGCTGTTGGGGAGCGGCCCAGAGTAAAACCGATGAGCAGCAGGAGCGCCAGGGCCAGCGCCGCGCCTATCAGTTTAAGACTGGCGCGGGGTTGGGAGTATGAGCCTTGAAGCTGGCCGAACAGGGCTTGCACATCAGAATGAAGGGGACGGAATGAGGTGGGTTCGCGCTGCATAGCGCCTCGTGTGCCTGTAGTGTGTTGTCCAGGGCAGCAAGAGGCCGCTCGTAAATGGAGCGGCCTCTTGCTTATCAACTCACAGCAACTTGGTAGCCTATCTTAACTTCCACTTTCTGATTCAGCCCGCACCTTCTCCCACGCGATGGTCTCTACTTCCCCGGAGTCAATCCGCGCGAGGATTTCTCTTGCCTCCTCAATATCTTCGAGTTCTTCCAGGTACTCTTCCAGAGCCTCTTGCGCCAAGGCTTCAACCGTTTCGCCGCGCGCCGCAGCCAGAGCCTGGGCACGCTGGCGGAGTTCATCGGGCAGGTGAATGGTTAAAGCGCTCATCTTTCCTCCTGATTGCAAGGGGCATGGTGCTGTATGGAGGATTGTAAGACTTCAAGGGGAGGGCGTCAACCAATATCCGCCGGATAGATGAGGCGGATACTCGTGGACGAGAATAAGGAGAGGCAGGAATCAGGGAGGCTCAGGCTGCCTGAGCCAGCTTCTCGACGGCGGTGACTAGCTCCAGCAGGTCGAATGGCTTGGCGAGGTAGCCGTTCGCGCCAACTTCCTTCGCCCAGCGTCCGGCATCCTGCGCGGCGGTGATGACGAGGATGGGAAGCTTGATGCCGCGTTCCTTGAGCTTGCGGGCGAAGCCCCAGCCGTCCAGCACGGGCATACGCATGTCTAGCAGGATGACAGCAGGTCGCAATCGCTCGATGGCGCGCAACCCTTCCAGGCCATTCGTTGCTGTTACAACCGAATAGCCCTCCTCCTCCAGAATCTCTGAAACGGTGGCGAGGATGGAGGGGTCGTCGTCAATGACAAGAACGGGAACCTGCGGTCCCACTGTGCCTCCGAGGAAACTAAAAGACTGTAGGTGATGCATGGTCAGTCGGGCTTTCTGCATCCAGGATACTTTGTAGTTGAACAGGAATGCAAGCTCCGTGCCAAAGTGAGTACGGAAGCACTCGCGAAACTGCGTCCGGCATCCTGAAGCAACCTGAGAGATGAGCAAGAAGCAGGCCCGGCGTTGCGCGGCGGGCGTCATCTGCGCTTGTCGTCGTCATCGTCGTGGACGAAGATGCTGAGCACCCAGCTAACAAGGGAGACGACGATGGAGCCGATGAGGGCCGCGCCGAAGCCCTCGACGACGAAGGGTTGGCCGAGAGTGTTGGCGATGGCCGCCGTCAGCATGAGCATGAGGGCGTTGACGATGAAGGTGAAGAGGCCCAGCGTCAGGAGGTAGAAGGGGCAGGTGAAGAAGGCGATGATGGGCTTGATGAGGGCGTTGATGATGCCGAAGATGAGGGCGACGACAAGCACGGTCATCAGTTGCTGCTGCCCCTCGCCGCCGAAGCCGATGCCGGGCACGAGCGCGGCGGCGACCCAGAGCGCCGCCGCGTTGATTGCCAGCCGTAAAATCAGGTTCATAGCGCCTCGTCCATCCGAATGGGCATCTTTCGCGCGCCCTTACACGGTGCTGCCACTCGCCAGCACTTTGTCGTTCTCGCGCATCTTTACGTTGGGATGGACGACGCAGTTGCGGCCAAGCACGGCCCCGGGCGGAATCTCGGCTCCCTTGCCGACGAGGGAGATGCCGGTATTCAGAAGGTCGGGCATGTCGCGGTTGGGGGTGTTGTCGTCGCCGTCACCGACCCGCGCACCCTCACCAATGCGAACCTCTTTGTCTACGATGGCGCGGTCCACCCGGGCACCGGGGCCGATGTAGGAGTCGGTGAGGATGACGGAATCGCGGACGACGGCACCGGGCGAGACGTAGACGCCGGGCGAGAGGACGGAGCGCTCGACGCGGCCATCCACGCGGCAGCCGTCACTAAGAAGGTTGCCGTCGGCCTGGGCTTCGGGGCCGAGGAGGACGGGTGGGCGCTCCTCGCTGCGGGTGTGGATGACCCATTCGGGGTCATAGAGGTCGAGGGCAGGGGTCTCTGCCAACAGCGCCATGTTGGCCTCCCAATATGCCTGAATGGTGCCCACGTCGGCCCAATAGCTGAGGAGGTTGTAGGCGAAGAGCCGCTTGTTGCTGGCGAGGAGACTGGGAATGACCTCGCGCCCGAAGTCGCGCTGGGTGTGACCGCCGCCCTGGAGCCAGTCGGTCAGGAACTGGCGCGAGAAGACGTAGATGCCCATGCTGGCGAGGGTGCTGCGGGTGCGCTTGGGCTTCTCTTCAAAGCGGGCAACGCTCCCGTCTGGGTCGGCTGTGACCATGCCGAAGCGGTGGGTCTCGTAGGGGTTGACGGAGCGGACGGCGATGGTCACGTCGGCGCGGCGCTCCTGGTGGTATCGCAGCATGGGGCGGTAGTCCATCTTGTAGATGTGGTCGCCCGCGAGGATGAGCACCATATCGGCGTCGGATTCCTCCAGAAAATCCAGGTGGAAGCGGACGGCGTCCGCCGTGCCCTCCTGCCAGACGGCCGTCTGGCCGGGGTGGCTCTGGTAGGGTTGGAGGAGGCGCACACCGCCATTGGAGCGGTCGAGGTCCCAGGGGCGGCCATTGCTGACGTGCTCGTTGAGGGAGCGCGGCTGGTACTGCGTGAGCACGCCGACCCAGTAGATTTCGGAGTTGACGCAGTTGGAGAGTGGGAAGTCAATGATGCGGTATTTGCCGCCGAAGGGCAGCGCCGCCTCGGAGCGGAGGGCGGTCAGGACACTCAGGGCGGGGCTGGCACCGCCCGCCATGATGAGTGCGAGTGCGGTCTGGTTTGGCATGGTATCTCCGTGCGAGATGCGGGATGCGGGATACGAGATATGAGATACGGGATACGGGATACGGGATACGAGATGTGAGATGCGAGATGTGAGATATGGGATAACGGCAATCGCGCCGGGGCACGCTGTTCTCGATAAAGTCCTTTGTGGCCGTTCCCTGTGTACTCTGTGCCTTTGTGGTGAAAATCCGTACTCCGTTAGCGGTCGTCGGTCGTCGTCCGTCGGTCGTCAAAGCCGTTAGATAGTCTCTCCGCTGGGAACGTTGTCGCCGAAGGGGGCGAATGCCTCCTCATCGGTGTCGGAGTTGATGAGGACGTTGCGCCCGATTTTGACGTTGGAGGGAATGTGGGCGGACTTGCCGACGACGGTGATGCCGGTGTTCAGCTTGTCACCGAGAATCTTGTTCTCAACGTCAAAGTCCTCGCCGTAGCCGACCTGCGCGCCCGCGCCGATGACGACTTCCTTGTCTATGATGACTTTATCCAGCACGGCACCGGGGCCAATCCAGGTGTCGTTCATGACGACGGACTCGCGGACAATGGCACCGGGGGAGACGTAGACGCCAGGGGAGAGGATGGAGCGCTCGACGTGGCCGCGCACGATGCTGCCGTTGGATATCATGCTCTGGATGGTGCGGGCCTGCGGGCCGAGTTTGGCGGGGGGGCGCTCCTGGCTGACGGTGTGGATGGTCCACGAGCGGTCATAGAGCTGGATTGGAGCGTCGGCGTCGAGAAGCTCCATGCTGGTCTCCCAGTAGGCATCTACGGTCCCCACGTCCACCCAGTAGCCCTCGAAGGGGTAGGCGAAGACGCGGTTCTCCTCGATGATGCCGGGGATGAGGTGCTTGCCGAAGTCGAGGTCGGCGTGCTCCGCCGCGCCTTTGAGGAGGCTGTCGCGGAGGATGTCGGCGTTGAAGATGTAGATGCCCATGTTGGCGAGGGTGCCCTTGTCGCGGTTCTTGGGCTTCTCGGTGAACTCGACGATGAGGCTCTGCTCGTTGGTGGTCATGATGCCGAAGCGGTCGGTCTGTTCCAGGGGCACGTTCATGACGCCGACGGTGAGGTCGGCGTCGTGCTCGACGTGGTATTGGAGCATGGGGCGGTAGTCCATCTTGTAGATGTGGTCCCCGGAGAGGATGAGAACGGTGTCGGCGCGGCGGTCATCGAAGTAGCTGAGGTTCTGGAGGACGGCGTCGGCGGTGCCGCGATACCATTCCTGGTGCCCGCGCCCCTGATAGGGCTGGAGGAGGCGGATGCCCCCACGCGAGCGGTCGAGGTCCCAGGGGCGACCGATGCCGATGTGCTCGTTGAGGGAGTGCGGGCGGTATTGGGTGAGGACGGCTACGTCGAAGATGCCGGAGTTGACGCAGTTGGAGAGGGCGAAGTCTATGATGCGGAATTTGCCAGCGAAGGGGACGCCTGGCTTGGCGCGTTTGTCGGAGAGGACGGTGAGACGGGTGCCCTCGCCGCCAGCCATAATCATCGCTACGACGCGCATGTGGGTTCCTCCTCGGTCAGGGAGTATGTTAGGTCCAGGGGTTGGGACATGATAAGGGAAGGCGTGAGATTGCGCTAGCAAGGCGCGGTCCAGAGAGAGACGGTGGACGGTGGACGGGAGGGCGGCCTGGGATAGGCGATAGGTGGAAGAAGCTGAACCTGAGACGGCCAGATTCGCTGCCCAGGAATCCTGTAACGTCTCGTCTGTCTCCGGTCTGCTTCAGGGCGCTCTCTGCCAGCATCTGTTCCGGGGAGAGAGGTGGTGTTTATATAACGAAGCAAGGGCAGAGGCAAAGCTCTGCCCCTGCTATATCTCCCGCAGGGAAAGTGGCTACGCCGAGCGTCGCCTTATCGCGCAGCAGCCGAGTGTAATGGTCATGGTTGCCAGTACAGTTACGGTGACTGAATACGGTGTCGTACCGCTCTTCACATGGAACTCGTTGTGGGTAACTGCGTTGGGAGATTCACCGTTGTTCAACCACACCGTCTCTGCCTCGCCCTCATAATTGGCAACGACAGCATCCGGGTCGCCATCGCCATCCAAGTCACCGAGCGCTATATCTGCGCTGTTACCTGCTCCGAAGGTAGGAGTAGTGGGATGAGCGGTAAAGTTGCCTGCCCCGTCATTCAGCCACACGGTCTCGGCGCTTGTGCTGGCGGTATTGGCGGCGACGGCATCCAGGTCTGCATCTCCGTCTATATCACTGAGGGCTAGCGCCTCACTGTATTCCCCGCCGAAGTGAGGTGTGGTTGGATGAGCGGTGAAGTTGCCCGCGCCGTCGTTCAGCCACACTGTTTCATGCCACTCGTAGCCCGGCGAATCAAAGTTACCCAGGTTGGCAATGAGTGCATCCAGGTCCTGGTCTCCATCTATGTCACCCAAGGCGACGTCATAGCTGTCATTTGCGCCAAAGCGGGGCGTCGCTGGATGAAGGGTGAAACCTCCCGTACCATCATTCAGGGCTACTGCTTCAGGTCCGTTGCCACTGGCCTCTGCCAGCACCGCGTCAAGGTCTCCATCCCCATCCAGGTCTCCCAGAGCAACGTCCTGAGAAAGGCTGTTATCGAAGAAAGTTGGAATGGTGGGATGGGGGCTAAAGTTCCCCGCGCCGTCGTTCAGCCACACTGTTTCGGGCTGATAGTAGTAATTGGCGACTACCGCGTCGAGGTCCTGATCCCCGTCGAGGTCTCCCAACGCCACAGCCATGCTGCCCTCTGCTCCAAAAGTCGGAGTCGTGGGATGAGCCGTCAAGTTGCCCGCGCCATCATTCAGCCAGACCGTTTCCGGCCCGCCCTGAGAACCGTTGTCAATGGCGAAGATTGCATCCAGGTCCCCGTCACCATCCAGGTCGCCCAGTGCTACGTCCTGACTGTTGCCCGCTTCGAAGTCTGGCGTGGTCGGGTGGGGCGTGAAGGAGCCTGCACCGTTATTCAACCAAACCGTTTCCCCTTCCGTGAGGTTGGCGACGACGGCATCCAGGTCCTGGTCGCCGTCCATGTCGCCCAGCGCGACACCCTGACTATTGCCGCTACCAAAGCTGGGCGTCACGGGATGAGGAGTGAAAACACCTGTGCCCGCGTAGGCTGCAAGCGGCAGGAGCAGCAAAGCCACCAGTACGGTCAAGGCACCTGATGCCTTGATGCTCAAGGTGCGAGGTACCGCACCACGCACAATGGCTGCGGTGGCTCGTCCGGGGCGATAGAGGTGCGGCATTGCTCTGATTCTCCCTTCTAATCTGGAGCGAAAGTAAGCCAGCAACCTTGAGGTGTGCTCAAAGTTGCGTATTCGCTTTGCTGGTCATAGGGCGCAAAACGATTGTGCTACTTGTTGTTCAATAGGGCAAACCAGGTGTAGGGGGCTGCCGTAATTCTATGGTTTACCCAAACTCTTTGCATCCTCCGTAGAGCGCTGGGGCACCAGGCTCGGTCATGGGGTTGCTCAGAACAGCAAGGTCCGGGCGCAGATGCGCCCGGACCTTTGATTGTTACCGTGTCGAGGTTGGTTTAGAGGGTAGTGG
>DASVVH010000078.1:0-3869 GCA_036386615.1 Ardenticatenaceae bacterium | reverse complement strand
TTCTTCATCCCTCATCCTTCATCCTTCATCCCTCCCTCACCCTCCCCGTCTCCCAATCCAGCGTGACAGGCTGTTGCAGGGGCAGCGCCGCCGCCCTGAGCGTAACCCCATCGCTCACAATGCGGCTGTAGCCCCAGAGTTCCACCTCCGGCCCCATCTCCGCCCGCCACTCCTCCGCCCCGTCCAGCGTCAGGCGAATCACGTTGGCGATGCCGCGCCACTCGTAACTCGGCTCGAAGTGCAGCACCAGCCCCTCCCCGTCCGGCGTAGGAATCAGCGACTCGATTTCACCGCCGCGCACCAGTTCCCGCACCACCTCCTCGCCACTTTCAAGCAGCGTCGCCCGTAGCAGGTTCCGCCGCGCCACGTAAAGCCGCTCCCCGATGAGCAGCGTCCGCCCCCAGCGCGCCACCGTCGCCTCGCGCGCCGCCTTCCGCGCCCGCGCGGGCGCGTCGCCCACGTAGGCGCTCGCGTCGAGCAGCGCTCGCGCCTGCTCCTCGCTCACGTAGCGCGTCACCTCCGCCTCCCCCGTCAGCAGCGAGACGAGCGGGTTCGGCTGCCCCGCTCCGATGGCCTCCCACGCGGCGAGCGAGTGGCGGCGAATGACCTCGTGAAACGTCTGGCGGTTCGCCCCCGCCTTCACCGCCTCCATCAACAGCCGCTCCGTCGCCGCGAATGGCCCGTAGGTAGCCAGATTCCGCTCCACAGCCTCCACCCGCACATTCAGGTCACGCACCAGCCGCGTCGCCACGCGCAGCATCTCGTCTACCGCCAGGAACCCTTCAGGCAGCACCACGCGGCGGTTCGCGCTGTCGTCAAGCGTCCGTTCCAGCAGACTGTGCGCGGCGTTGTGCCACGCGACGCTAGGCAGCGTCGCCACGTAGCGCCCCAAGCTGTCGATCTTCTCCGAGTGGATGGGGTTGCGCTTGAAAGGCATCGCGGAGGAGCCAATCTGCTTCGCCCCGAACGGCTCTGCCCACTCCCCGATGGGCGGCGACTGGAGGAGCCGCAGGTCGAAGGCGAACTTGTAGAGCGTCCCCGCCACCCCCGCCAGCGCGTTGACCACCAGCCAGTCCTGCTTGCGCGGATAGGTCTGCGTCGTCGCCTCGTAGGCTTCCAACTCCAGCCTCTCCATGATGCGGCTTTCCAGTTCCGCCGCGCTCGTCTCCCTGCCATCGAGCAGTTGCTGGTAGGAGGCGCTCGTGCCCACCGCCCCCTTGAAGCCTTTACCCCGCAGGCCGCGCCGCACCCGCCGCAATTCCGTCAAATCAGTCGCCAAATCCTGGAGATGTTGGGCGAGTCGGTAGCCAACCGTTGTAGGCTCGGCGGGCTGAAGGTGCGTGAAGGCCATCGCGGGCACATCCGCCCAGCGCGTCGTCTGAGAGGCTAAGTGGCCCACCAACTGCTCCGTCCGTCCAATCACGAGGTCCAGCGCGTCCCGCAGGCGCAGCACGTCGGCGTTGTCCTCGATGTCCATTGAGGTCGCCCCCAGGTGGATGATGCCGCCGCCCACCTTCGCCTGCTCCGCGAAGGCGTGAACCTCGGCCATCAAATCGTGCTGAATCTCCGCCTCGATTTCGTGTGAGCGCGCGATATTCACCTTCTCCACCTGCGCCCGCAGGTCGGCCACCTGCTCCGCCGTGACCAGCCCCGCCTGTGCCTGCGCCTCCGCCAGCGCAACCCAGATGCGCCGCCACAGCCGCCGCTTGTGCGCCTCGCTCCAGATGCGCCGCATCGGCCCCGTGCCGTAGCGCCACGTAAAAGGGGAAAGGTAGCTCTCGTGAGTGAAGCTCTCGTCGGTTGGCATCAATCTGTTCCTGTTCAGCTCTGAATTGCCGCTCAAGTGTACCCTGCCGCGCCTCTGAGGGAAAGCAAGCCATCCGCCACACCCAGCGCAGCTTTCAACGCGATTCTACAGCCTCCGTACAATCAGAATTCCTGTTTTTGACCTGCTGTTTGCCAATTTGAAATAGGCACGCTTATCGTCCTCAAAAACGAGCACGTTCCCCACATGTCATGCTGAACGAAGTGAAGCATCCACCCAGGATGCCACACCTACCCGCGTGATGGCACGGGACATGAACTCCCCGGAGGGGAGTGGCGAAACCTGTAGCGGAGCGTAATCCTCCGCGGCGTTCACCTCCAGTTGCGTCACTTTCATGATGCATTGGTATTACAGCAAACTGGGTGACCGCAAGGTCAGCCGCCACGCGCAACAGCTTTCAACGCGCAAAATTGACCCATTTTGAGGCTGGACATGGAATGGGTTTTCTGCTAAAATGCCATCTCTTGATTCACTCACCTTTCTTTGACATTCAGGAGCCAGCCATGCTTGCCTTTGTCATACTTCTCCCCCTTTTCTTACTCATAGGACTCTACCCGGAAAGCCCTCTTTCCTGGGAGCGCATGCTTCTAGCGTGCCCTACGTGCTTGGCTGACCACCTCTTTTCATCCCCTGGTGCGCGTTGCGGTCACAATGTCATGCACCAAAATAGCCCATTTTCCAGCCTCCGCGCCGCCTCCTTCTCTCTTGGTGCCCCCTCACTTCATGACATGCATATTTTCAATGTCAATAAATGTACATATGTTTATGGTAAACCTCGACCCCCTGCTCTCCTGTCACCCCACCAAAACCCATTCAATAGTGGCGGGATGTTGCCCACTCCATGCTCGCCTGCCCGTCTTCCGTCCTTCGTCCACCGTCCTTCGTCCTTCGTCTTTCGTCTTTCGTCCCCCGACTTTTCGCCTTGAACCGTCGCGGGCATAATCACCCCACTCGTGCATCACTGCTGATGGGCCGGACAAGGGCGTCCGCTGCGCGGCATGGAGACCGCGCGTGTTTAACCAACCCGCCCGAACCTTGCACACAGAAGGACGACCGATGACCGACCAACCGATTCAATTCACGCGCGGCGTGCCCGCCCCGGAGAGCTTCCCTCTCGACAAAATGGCCGAAGCCGCCGCCGCCGCCGTCACCAACTGGGGCCTGCAAACCGTGCAGTACGGCAAAAGTCACGGCTTTCTTCCCCTGCGCGAGCACCTTGCCGGAGAGTATGGCGTCTCGCCCGACCAGGTGCTTCTCTCCAACGGCTCCCTGCAAATCCTGGACTTCCTGGGCCACGCCTTTCTCGGCCAGGGCACGACCGTCTACGTCGAATCGCCCACCTATGACCGCACCCTGACGATGCTGCGCCGCCACCGCGCCACCATCGTCCCCATCCCCCTGCAAGCCGACGGCCCCGACATTGAGGCCCTTGAGCAGCAGCTACGCGAGCAGCCGCCCCTCTTCTTCTACACCATCCCCGACTTCCAGAACCCCTCCGGCGCGACGGCTTCCCTCGCCAAGCGGGAACGGCTGGCCGCGCTCGCCCGCGAGTACAACTTCTGGCTCCTGGAAGACGCCCCCTACCGCCCCCTCCGCTATCGGGGCGAGCAGCTTCCCTCCCTCTGGGACATCGCGCCCGACCGCACCCTGCACATGTCCAGCTACACCAAGCAGATTGCGCCGGGCATTCGCGTCGGCTACATCGTCGGCGACAAGGGGATGGTGGCGAAGCTAGCCAAGGTCGCCGAGGACACCTACATCACGCCGAACCTTATAGGTGAGGGCGTCGTCTACGAGTTCATCCGGCGCGGCTGGCTCGAACCCCAACTCGCCGAACTCAAGGCCCTCTATGGTCCCCGCCTCGAAGCGGTCACTCAGGCCCTGCGTACCCACCTCCCCGACGCTGAATGGATTGAGCCGGATGGTGGCTTCTTCCTCTCCCTCACCGTGCCCGCCGGGGCGACAAGCGCCGACCTCCGTGCCGAGGCCCAACGGCAGGGCCTCGTCCTCTCCGACGGCTGCGGCTTCTTCGTCAACCCGGAGG
>DASVVH010000077.1:0-7816 GCA_036386615.1 Ardenticatenaceae bacterium | reverse complement strand
TTCCTCCGGCGGCGGGAGCGCCTGGATTTGGCGGGCTGCTCCGGCTCGGTTTCGCTGACCGCTTCAGACACTTCCAGCGTGGTCTGCGGGGCGGGAGTCTCGGCTGCGGCCTCTTCCTGCGCGGCAGGAGCAGGCTCCGGCGTGTCCGCCTGCTTGCGGCTGCGGCGGGAGCGGGATGGTTTCGCGGGGGCCTCATCAGTGGGCGGCGCGGCCTCGTCAGCAGGCGCGGACGCTTCGGCAGCCGTCACGTCAAGGACCTCGCTGGGTGCCGGGGTCTCGTCGGGTTGTGGCTCCTCTGCCTTCTTGCGGCGGGAGCGGCGGGGCCGAGCCGAGGCGGGTTCGGCCAGCGCCTCTACCGCTTCCATAGCTGTCGCAGTCTCAGCATCCGCCACCACTTCCGGGGCTGTCTCAGGTGCCGGGGCAGGCTCTTCGGTTTCGGCGGCCTTTCTGCGGCGGGAGCGTCTGGGCTTCGCGGGCGCTTCTTCGGCGGGTGCTTCGGCTTCAAGCACGGATGCGGGAGCGGAGTCGGCGGGCGCAGGCTCCGGCTCGGCTTCGGGCTGGGCTGTGGCCTCCGGCTGCTCGGCGGGCGCTTCCGGCGCTTCTACTACGGGAAGCGGCGCGGCAATCGCGGCGTCGAGAAAGGGGCGCGCCAGTGCGAAGAGGTCGCGCACGAGGTTTTGCAGGATAAGCTGCTGGACGCTGGAGACCTGTAGTCCGACGACGGCTCCGGTCTCGGCATCGCGGCTGATGGCGAGGTTGGGGAGGTCGTCTAGCGGCTCCACGCGAGTCACGCCAGCGCTGGGCTGCAAGCGAATATCGAGCGCGTCCGCTTCGGGATTGTACTCGTAGTAGATGGCTTCGTTGGGCGAAAGATTGAGTCTATTCATGATGTTATGTATTGTAGTAGCAAGCGGGCAATGGAGAAAATTTTGGTGTGGTGGAGTTCCGTGCTAATGGGGTGGGGAGCATCGCCAGGGCGAACTACAGGTGCCCAGGTCACTTTATGTGAAGCAAAGCCTACTAAAGCCTACTTTCAAAGCCGAACCGGGCCTACTTTGCTATAATTTATATCATTAGGGCTTTATAAATACATAACAAGGGCGCGCCTTTATGCTATATCGTTTTTCCGCGCCGTCATCAGTCGTCAGTCGTTGGTCGTCGGTCGTCGGTCGTCGGCCTTCCTCCTAGGCCATATTGCGGAGAGGAGTTCGGTCCTTTTCCGCTTGAAGATCGTGTGCAGAAGGGCTAACCTGTAGGTTATGATAAGACGGTTTTTGCGACGAATGCGGCCTCGCCTGGTGTGGCGAGCGTTTCTGGTTGTGTCGGTGCTGGTGGCGTGCGTGGCGACGGTGGCGCTGTGGTGGCTGGCGCGTGACCTCCCCAGCCCGCGCGCGGTGCTGGCGGAGGGCGCGGTGACGGGGCTGGCGGCGCGCATCTACGACCGTAACGGCAACCTGCTCTACGAAGTATTGCCGCCGGGAGACGAGGCTGGCAAGCGCGCCCCGGTGGCGCTTGACCAGTTCCCCGAATCGCTAATCGAGGCGACGCTGGCGACTGAGGACGCGGCTTTCTATGAGCATCCGGGCATTGACTGGCAGGGCATCGCGCGGGCGCTGCGGCGCAACTGGCGCGAGGGGCAGGTGGCAGCGGGCGGCTCGACCATCACGCAGCAGGTGGCACGAATGACGCTGCTGCCCGCCGAGGAGCGTCACGAGCGCTCGCTGCGCCGCAAAGCGCGCGAGGCGATTCTGGCCCTGCGGCTGGAGCACCAGTTCTCCAAAGACGAGATTCTGGAACTGTACCTGAACAACGTCTACTACGGCAACCTCGCCTACGGCGCGGAGGCGGCGGCGCAGAGCTACTTCGGCAAGCATGTCTGGGAGCTTTCGGCTGCCGAGTCGGCGATGCTGGCGGGGCTGCCGCAGGCCCCCGCGCTCTACAGCCCTCTCGATGATTTGGAGGCGGCGAAGGCGCGGCAGGCGGACGTGCTGCGGCTGATGGCGCAGAATGGCTACCTCTCGCCACAGGAGGCCGAGCTTGCGGGACAGGAGGCGCTACGCTTCGCGGCGACGCCCTTCCCCATCGAGGCCCCGCACTTCGTCATGTGGGTGCTGCGCCAGTTGGAGCAGCGTTTTGGGGAGCAGCTAGCGGACGGGACGGGGCTGCGAGTGACGACGACGCTCGACCTGGGGTTGCAGGACCTGGCGCAGGCGACGGTGGTGCGGCGGCTCGAAGAGTTGCAGGGACGGCGCGGCATGGACCCCGACCGCAACGTTAACAACGCGGCGCTGGTGGCGCTGGACCCACGCACGGGGGACGTGCTGGCGATGGTCGGCAGCCCTGACTACTTCGACGCCTCGATTGACGGCGCGGTGAACGTGGCGCTGATGCCGCGCCAGCCAGGGTCGGCCCTGAAGCCGATTACCTACGCGACGGCCTTCGACCCGACGCGGAGCCGGGGCACGCCCTGGTCCCCCGCGACGGTGGCGAGTGACGTGCCGACTACCTTCCTGACGGGTGACGACAAGTTGTACGCGCCGCAGAACTACGACCTCCGGTTTCAGGGGCCGATGGCGCTGCGCGAGGCGCTGGCGACGAGCAACAACGTCATTGCGGTCAAGGTGCTGGAACACGTCGGCGTGGACGCGATGATACAGACGGCGCGCGACCTTGGCATCCGCTCCCTCGACGACCCGGCGCGCTATGACCTGACGGTGACGCTCGGCGGCGGCGAGGTGACGCTGCTGGAACTGACTAACGCCTACGCCACGCTGGCCGCGCAGGGAACGCGCCGCCCCGCGCGCGGCATTCTGCGCGTCGAGACGGCGGACGGCGCGACGCTGTGGGAGGCGCGGGAGCCGGTTGGCACGCCCGCGCTGGACCCGCGCATCGCGGCGCTGGTGACGGACATCCTGGCGGACCCCCTGGCACGCGCCCCCGTCTTCGGCGAGTGGAACGCGCTGCGGCTGCCCTTCCCGGCGGCGGCAAAGACGGGCACGACGACGGACTGGCGCGACAACTGGACCCTGGGCTACACCCCCTCACTGGTGGCGGGCGTCTGGGTGGGCAACGCCGACAACTCGCCGATGCGGGACGTGAGCGGCATTGACGGCGCTGGACCCATCTGGCACGACTTCATGAAGCAGGCCCTACGGCACGAGCGCCACGAAGCCTTTGCCATGCCAGAGGGCATCGCGGCAGTGGAGGTGTGCAGGGCGAGCGGCCTGCTGCCGGACGCACTCTGCCCGGAGCGGCGCGTCGAGTATTTTCTGGAAGGCACGGCCCCAACGGCGCAGGACCATTCCTACCAGTTGGTGCGGGTGGACGAGGCGACGGGTCTGCTGGCGGGGGCGGGCTGCGAGGGTGGGGCCGTCGAGCGGCTCTTCCGCGCGCCGCCGCCGGAGGCGATGGAGTGGGCGCGGCAGAACGGGTGGCCCTTCCCGCCAACGCGCCAATGTAGCGGGGCGCTGGCGGCTGCTACTAACGAGGCGAGCACGCTGCATCTGTTGAGTCCGGCGAATGGCTCGGAATACCGCGTGGACCCCAGCCTGCCCATCGAGAGCCAACGCTTGCCTCTGGCTATTGGGGCGACGGGCGCGCTGGTGCTGGAAGAAGGAACGCTGCTGCTGGATGGCGTGCCCGTTGGCACCTTCACAGAACTACCCTATCAATACCTGTGGCCGCTCGCGCCGGGCACGCATACCGTGCAGGCGGTGGGCACGAGCGGCGATGGGCGAAGCGTTGAGAGCAGCGTGGTGGAGTTCGTGGTGCGATAGAGCTATTTCTGGAACTCTCGTAGCGAAAACTCCCCCCACTCCCGATGTCGCCAAAGTTAGCTGACTATGGGGTCTAAAAAGGCCCCGCTGACAAAACCCACCTCCTGGCCGACGCGCACCTTGACCCAAACAATCCCCTCTGCCCTCACAGGTTCCACGACGAGCAACGTGACCCGCGTGCCTTGTGATAGTTCGCGAATGATATTTTCGGGACGTAGTTCGGGCGCGCGACGAAAACGGAGTTCATCCACGCTGACGCGCCGGACGCTGAGTGGTTCCCACAGCGACTGGAAGGCTTCAAAGTGAGCTAGCATCCGCTCCGCGTAAACCTTTGCATTGCTCGTGCCGTTGTACAACGTGGCGAACTTATGGAAGTCTCGCGCGCGGAGCGCCAGGATTCGTTCGGAATTGGGGTTCGAGCGTTTGACGAAGTCGAAGAACCCTATGATTTGAGCACGCTCACCGCTGGAGAAGGCATCAAACATCTGCTGGACACTCTCGTAGCCAATGTTGGGATAGTTGAAGCCCATTATTTGCGGGCCACCCATGCTGATGGAGAGCTTGGCTCCTTTATCACTCAGCGTGCGGGCAAACTCGAAGGCCTCCCATTCGTGGCTCTGGCCTATATCGTGAAAATCTCGCCACGCCTCGGTCTCCGAGCGTCGCCACTTCTGCCCTTTCCAGCGGGGACTCACGTCGAATCTGAAGTGTCGGTGGAAGACGGTCGGGTTATTCTTGCCCCAGTAATCGTAAAAGATGTGGGCCTCGAACCGGATGACCATTCTTCCATCGGGGCCGAATGCGCGCCCGCCAGCCTCGACGGCAAGCACGGACACCACCACGCCCGGCTCAACTTTCAACTCGGCGGCAAGTTCTGCCAGGAACCCTCCGATGCGATTCCAGCTTTTCGCCACCAATTGCTGTCTCGACGTGGATTGTGGGCCAAGCTTGATTTTTAGGAAGTCGGGTGGTTCGAGCGAAGCACTCGCGGCAGCGAACTCGGTAGAAGTGAGGTCGCGTGCAGCACTCATGGGTGCGGCCTCGGCGAAAGCCAGATCGAGTTCGCCACTGATGACCATAGGTTCAGCATCGCCAGCCGTAAACGTCGTCATGAGGAAGCCCTCACCTACGCTTTCCTCGGCGAGCACGATGAACGGGCGGGGCAGAAAGCCCTGGCCTTCCGGTGTACTCACCTCACACCACTCGTCGTCCTCGCCCAGGACAAGGAGGGGGGTCTGCGACGGCAGGGTGCTCAGCACCGGGTACTCCGTGCCAGCGCCGCCCCGCAGCTTTGCCGTCATCGCCGTCGTGCCAGTTCGAGTCGCCATGCGGTGTTCCTTTCCAGGCCGGGCACAAAGGTGCCAATGTGAATGGACGAGCAAACAGGTTGGTTGGAGAAAAGGCGTGGCGAGGAGCGAAGCGGCGCGGCGAGGTGTGAGCTAAGACCAACCTGATTGAAATCGTAACATGCCCGTCAATCCCCCTGTCTGCCCTCAGGCACGCCTGCGCCAAGCGAGAGCAACGATGAGTCCGAGGCGTGGCTTCAAGCAGGTGGGGATTGGGCACGCCCTGAAATCCTTTACGGATTGGCACCCGGACGATAAGCGGCCCAGAACGCCAACCAGGGCGGCACGACGGCGGTCCAATGCTCCTGTGACCCAGGCTCACCCGCGAAGTTTGGGGTGCCGAGATGCTGTTCCGAGAGGTGAAGCAGCACGAAGCCCTGCTCGATGAGGCCGTTGACGAGCGTCCCCAGCGTGTGGCGGTACTCTCTAGGGCCACGAATCGGCTCACGCGGGGTGTGCCCCCGGTAGACCCACTCCTCATCTTGTGAAGTTATGTCAACTCCATCCACGTAGGGGAGCCTGAGCGGATAGCCTGCCCCGTCCCAATCGCCTGCTTGCACCCCCATCACAAAGGGGTTCGCGCAGTTGAAGTGATAGATGCCTCCCGCCCGCATCACCCGCGCCACGCCCCGGAAGACCTCGCGCGCGTCCGGCACGAAATTCAGCGAGTAGGGGTGCCACACCACGTCAAAGCTGTCAGCCTCGAACATCGAGAGGTCGCGCATATCTCCCTGCATTGTTTCGATGGTGACGCCGTAATGCGCGGCGGCCTCGCGGTCACGTTCCAACTGCGCCTCGGATAAATCGAGGACCGTGACTTCGCCACCGAGCAGGGCGAAGGCGACGGACTGCTGGCCTCCCCCACCCGCGAGGCAGAGCACCCGCTTTCCCGCTATCTCGCCGAGCCTGCCTTCAGGGTCAATCCTCGCCCGCGCGGAGGAAGCGTCAAGGTCCAGCCAGGGGCGCGTGAATACTGCATTGGCCTCTGCCAACGCCTGCCACCGTTCCAGGTTGTAGCGGGCGATTTCATCCATCGAGCACCTTCTACTTCGACTCCTCAGGGACGAAGACGAAGATGCCCGCGCCACAGACGGCGCATTCCCCGCGCACGCCCGGCTTGCCGCGCTTGGTCGTGGCGCGGATGGGATTGAGGAGCGCGCGCCGCTCACGGCAGCGGACACAATGGCCGAAGTATTCCCCCTCGACTGGTGTTCCGGCGTGCTCTTCAAGGGGCGGGCCAACTTCATCTATCATTTGGGCCTGCGGCTGGCCGCGTCTCTTCCCGCGCTTCCTGTTCCGGGGCGGGGGTGCGGGTTCGCTCGCCTCCGGCGCTTCCGGTTCGACATTGGGTTCCGCGAGGTCAGGCGCTCCTATCACAAAATCACTCGATTGCGCGCTCGGCGCGAGCACCGGAGCCTGTTCTGCAATCGCAGGTTCGGCTGGCTCCTCTCCGAACTCCGCTTCCGTGACGGGAGCAGGCGGCTCTGAGTCCATCTGCATCAATTGCTCGGCGGTTTCGGGCGGAACGAGGGGCGGCGGCTCCTCCTCCTTCACGCGCAGGCGCTTCATCAGATGTCGCCTGTGTACGACCGTAAGCCGCCTCTTTTCGGTCGTATACCAGTAGATGCCCCAGGCAGCCACAATTAGGGCTGTGAGGAGGCCCAGGAAAAAGCTCATCGTTGCTCCGCTAGCAGGTTTCCGGGAAAGAGGCCCCCACTCGTCTCGTAGAGAGCGGGCGCGGGGATGCTGAGGGGTTCAAGTGCTTCCAGAACCGCCGCGCGGTCCAGCGCAGAGGCGCTGTCGAGCGCCTGCATCACGTGGCGCGTGCCCTGCCACGCCAGCCAATCCAGCGGCCAGGGTTGCGCCCCCGCGACGGCGGCAAAGTCGCCCAAATCGGCAGGCAGTTTGGGGTCCAGGTATTCAGTGACCTCGCCGCGCCGGATGGCGGGCCAAGCTTCCGGCCCCCAACTCGCCTCTGCTCCGTCGGCTCCCATGAGCGCCTCCCGCCACGCCTGCAACCCATCTTCGCCGCGCGGCGCGAGGGGCACCCACGCGACACCCGCTTCTTCCATCAGGGGCGCAACCGCCGCGACTTCTTCGGGCAGGAGAGGGCCGACGATGGCGAGGACGGCGGGGTCTACCAGCAGTTCGCGGGCGCGCTGGGCCGCGACTTCCGGCTGGCTGGACGTGTCCAGAATGACCCACTCCACCAGTTGCCCGTTCACGCGCTCAGGCGTGGCGGCGAAGATGGCGGGCAGCAGGTGATAGCCCAACTCGCGCCGCTCCCCCTCGAACGGGGCCAGCAGGCCCACCTTGAGCACGGGCGCGGGGCGCTCCGGCAGGCACCCCACGAGGAGGAGCAAACAGAGCAGGAGCAAAAAGTAGCGTCTCATCCCTACAACTATAGTGGCACCGCTACAATGGGGAAGTCGTGGCTATCCACTCGTCAAAACATCACAAAAGCCACTCGTGGTCTCCCATGCCGCCGTAGGTTTCGCTCCGCTTCACCTACGGCTACCGTTTTCATCACTCCCTACGGGAGTTCACACCTTCGCGCGTTTCGTTAAGTGTCTATCCGTCAAATCATCTAGTGGCTCTGTCCCATAGGTGTTGGAGGCCATAGCAAGCGAACCGCCTCCACTTGTCATTCTAAGCGCAGCGAAGAATCCACCCAGCATGCTGCACCCCTACAGG
>DASVVH010000076.1:0-3888 GCA_036386615.1 Ardenticatenaceae bacterium | reverse complement strand
TTCCGGCTCCGGCAGGAACAGCCACGACAGCAGGAAGACCAGCACCGCAAACGCGCCCGCGCTGTTCAGGCTGCCCCGCAGCGACCCCCATTCCGTGAGTGCGCCGCCCAGCAGCGGCCCAACCGCGAAACCCAGCCCCATCGCCGTCGTCAAGCCCCCCATCACCAGCCCGCGCTCCGAGGGTTCGCTGTAATCCCCGGCCAGCGCCGCGCCCGTGTAGAAGGTGGCGACAATGCCCAGCCCCAACAGGATTTGCGCGGGTACCAGCCATTGAGGGGTCGGCGCGAAGGCCAGCAGCCAGCACGCGGCGGCGAAGAGCGCTATCCCGCCCGTAATGACGTGCCGCCGCCCCCAGCGATCCGAGAGCACGCCGAGCGGCACGGCGGAGACCACCTGCACCGACCCGTTGAGCGCCGTCAGGACGCCGATGAGGGTCAGCGACGCCCCTAGCTGTCGTGCCAGCAGGGGGAACAGGGGCAGCACGTACCCCACAACCACATCGGCCAGAAAGACGACCATGTAGAGAATCAGGAGTTCCCGCTGTAGCAAACGTCGCCAGGGCAGTGCGAGGGTCATAGCGCTTCCAGGAGTGCCGCGAAGGGGTGGCGACTACGGGCTTCCCATCAGGCGGGGCAGCGCCTCGCCGAAGCCGCGAACGTGTTTGTACATGATAGTGCTCGCCTCGTCGGCCTCACCGTCGCGCAGGGCGCGCAGGAGCGCGAAATGCTCATCCACCATCACATCGAAGCGCAGCCGCGAGTCGTGACTGAACCCCTGGCACAGACTGCGTAACGTTTCCATCAGCTCGTCCAGCCGCCTGTTTCCGGCGGCAACACCGATGGCATGGTGAAGGTCGCCGTCAATCTGGTGAAGTGCCGCGAAATCCTCCTCCGTCGGTGCCGCCCGGTTGAGGGCGTGCAGCCGCTCTTCCAGCGCGTCCAGCGTTCCGTCAGGTATCCGCCCCGCCGCCTGGCGTGCCGCGAACGGTTCAAGCTGTAGCCGAATCTCTACAATCTGAAGAAACTCGCGCAAATCCACCTGCGCCACGTAGGAGCCGCGATGGGGCACCGTAGTCACCAACCCCACACCTTCCAGTTTGCGAATCGCCTCCCGAACCGGAGTGCGGCTGCTCTGGAGGTCGCGGCACAGTTGCGAGTGGTTCAGAGGCGTTCCGGTGGGGAGCCGCGTATCCAGAATCATCGCCTTCAACGTCTCGAAGACGCGCTCCGTTTCAGTATCGCTTGCCACCTTTAAACCCTGCATCGCCTCACCATCAGCCAGAACCTATGCCAAAGCCCGATTGTATACAGGCTGTATCCACCCATTGTAGGAGCGCAGAAGCGATCCGTCAACTACCCACACGAGTAGCCCGCCTGTGATGAAGTAGACGCTACACTGTTGGACCAAGCCGGGAGCGCGGCGGGTGTCCTTTGGGCGGTGCCCGCACCGTTGCTCCGCGTCACTGACCCAGCAGAGCACTCCCTATCATATCAACCGCCGTTCTACTGTGCCGTAGGATAGGCGGCGGGAAGCGGACCACCCTCACTTGTCATGCTGAACGAAGTGAAGCATCCACCCAGCATGCCACACCTATCTATACGATGGCAGACACTACATCCCGCTACCGCTACAGACTACTCCTTGTTCCTCAGGAACCAACGCGATAAATCCGCCAGCTAGCTCCATCTGTGCGAATCACACAAGGTTGGCATACAGGTTGGCCCAAGCACGAAGGGAGGGCGCAACGTGCTAACGCTCTACGCCAGGCGTGTTGCTGGATGGATCCTTCACTTCGTTCAGGATGACAAGTAAGTAGCTAGCCTCTACTTGATGTACCAGTGTGTTAACCTCGTGAAACAGTACACCATCTGCTAGAGCAGTGGCCACACCCCTTTCCTTCTTACTTCTCACTTCTTACTTTTAAGAGGTAGCCTCGGCCCGGAACCGAGTGAATAAAGCGTGGGTTGGATGGCTCCGGCTCGATTTTCTGCCGGAGGCGGCGAACCAGTTGCGCGAGACTACTGTCGCGCACGCCCTCCTCGTAAATCTGGTCTTCCGGCCACACCGCCACAATCAACTCGTCCTTGTCACAGACCACTCCCGAATGAGAAAGCAGATAGTCCAGGAGCAGCTTCTCTTTAGAGGTAAGCCCTGCCGGGTCGAAATCGAGTTCGGGGGCACGGCCCGCCATCAGGAGCGGGTTCGTCGTGAGGCGCGAGTGGCGCAGCGCCTCCTCGCCCGGCGCGTCTGACCAGAACTCCTCGATTCGGGCACGGACGGCGGGGTGGCTGGCGAGGGAACTCAGGTTCAACTCCGCCCCTCTGGCGTGCGCCTCACAGGCCGCGCGCAGGATGGAGGGGTAGCCTTCCGAAAGTCGAACCAGTGCCTCAGCCACTTCCTCGCCCCACTCCAGGCCGTTCCGTGCCGCGTAGCGCTGGACGTTCCAGCGCGCATCGCTCTCCTGAAGGGGGCCAAGCCAGAGCGTGTTAGCGAGGAATAGCTCTGAAAACTCATTGTCCGGCGGGAGAGGACGCCGCGACGTAACGACGTAAGTCAGCCGGTACTTGTAAGCGTCTCGCAGGGCACGAAGGTTGTTGAGCAGCGAGGGATGCTCCACCAACTCGTCAAAGCGGTCAATGACGAAGCACAGGCTCTGCTTCGTTCGCGCCATCCAATCGTCTACCGCCAGTTCCAGCGCGTCGAAAGGGTCTGCCGCTGGCTCCCGCTCGCGCAGCATTCGCCGCATCAACCCGTAGAGCGCGTCAGATGTCCGGGTGGGCAGGCGGTTGGCGTCGGCCAGCAGGAAGCGCGGCTCTTCCGCGGGCGGGCGATTCGCCAGAAAACCTGCAAGGTTGCTCTTGCCCGCGCCACTCAGCCCGACGACGAGAACGGACTCCCCCGCCTGCACCGCGCGGAGAATGAGGCCAATCTCCTTTGCTCGATAGTTGTCAGGATAGGCGTCCCAGAGGTTCATGTGATAGGCACTTGCGCAGCGGCTACAGGAACAAGCTACGACTGTGAGGCTTTGGCACGGCTCGGCATTCTGCAACGGGAGTGTAACAAACTGCCCTCTTTTGCGCTATACTCCTCTTTATGGACGCCCTGACCCCGCGCGCGCGACTGCTGCTGGCTCTTCTGGGCCTCCTCATCATCTTCCTCTCCCTTCTGTCACTCTCCTATGCACTGGGAGGAGCGGAGCGGGTACGGGAGCAAGAGTCGGCGGAGCCAACGTGGTTCGTTCCCCCGCCTGAATCAGTGAAAGAATGGGGATTTGCATGAGGTGGCAATCTCGACTTCGGGTTCTGCTGGTCGTGCTCCTCGCGGCCATCCTCGTCGCCTGTGGTAGCGCTATTCCACCTGACGGGCCAGTGGAGGAAGCGACCCCACAGCCCATTGAAGCCACCTCCGTGGTCGTGGTGACACGGCTTGTTGAGGGCGAGCCGCAGGTCATCACGGAGACGGAAGCCATAGTCGTCACCGCCACCCCGGCACCCGCAGCAACGCAAGAGGCTGAGGAGGAGGAGCCTATCGAGGAGCAGGAACCGACTGAAGAGCCTGCCGAGGAGGAAGCCACGTTCCCCACCGCCACCCGCGAACCCGCGCCTCCGGCGACACCCGCCGTCCCCATGCCGGAACCTCTGGTCGAGGAGCGGATAGTGGAGGTGGAATGGCCCGCGCGGATGGCCCTGGGCGATTCTGACCTCATTCGCCTCTCGCTCGTGCCGGATGAAGAGGGATACGTTGTCACGACTGAGTTCCCCGACCACCAGACCACCAGCGAGCCTATAGCTGTGGAGCCGCGACAGGGGTACACGCTGGCGGCACTGGCACGCCTGGAGGGAGTCGGATTGGCGTTCTCGCCGGAGGGGGAGCAGGCGCATTCCGTCG
>DASVVH010000075.1:0-2153 GCA_036386615.1 Ardenticatenaceae bacterium | reverse complement strand
TGCGCCGCTCGCCTGCTGCTGCTCGCCTCGCGGGCGGGAGGGGCTAAATAGCCAGTAAATAACTATGTTTAACAATTCTACTCTCCCTCCTTCCTCCACTCTTTCTGTCTCCCTGACGGCGCTGCCCGGTATTCCCCTCGTCCAGCCGGGCGATGACGTGGCTCGGCTGGTGCTGGAAGGGCTTGCGCGGGCGCGGATTGGTCTGGCGGACGGGGATATTCTGGTCGTTGCTCATAAGATTATCTCGAAGGCCGAGGGGCGGCTGGTGAGGCTGATTGACGTGGAGCCGAGCGAGCGCGCCCGCGAACTAGCGGAGTTGACGGGGAAAGATGCGCGCTACATTCAGGTTGTGCTGGACGAGGCGGTGAGCGTGGAACGGGCACGGCGCGGCATTATCGTGACGGAGCAGCGCGGCGGCTGGGTGGTGGCGAACAGCGCCGTAGACCACTCCAACGTGGAGCCAACAGGAGGCGAGGATTATCTGGTCCTGCTCCCGGTTGACCCGGACGGCTCGGCCCGCGCACTGCGGGAGAGTCTGCGAGAGGCGACGGGCGCGACGGTTGCCGTCATCGTCAATGATACGCATGGGCGACCTTTCCGAATTGGGGCAATTGGGGTCGCTATTGGTGTCGCGGGGATTGCGCCCCTCACCGACCTGCGCGGCACGCGTGACCTCTTCGGCTATACGCTTCAGACTACGGAGATTGCTACCGCCGACGAGATTGCCAGCGCCGCCTCGATGCTCCAGGGGCAGACGGCGCAGGGCACGCCCGTCGTCCACATTCGCGGCCTACCCTACACACCCGCCGAGGAGGGTACGGCGCGAAGCTTGCAGCGCCCTAAACAGTTCGATATGTTCAGATGAAGGACGAACGACGACTGATGACCGCTAACGGCTTAAAGGCATGCTGCGGGGTGTGATAGCAAAAGAGAGCGCCGGAGCGCCCTCTTTCGGGTTAGTGACGAAATGGGTTAGAAGGTGTCGTTGGGGTCGCGCTCGACGGGGCTTTCCGTGCGCGTGGGTGTCGTCGGCATGGGGGGGACCGATGTAGTGCCAGTGCCGAGGTAGCCAGTGGTGGTTCCGGTGGTAGTTCCGTAGCTGGCTGCTGGCATTCCGGCTTTCGCTGCCTGGAGGCTCTTCTTGAGGTCGTTGGCAGACATGTAGGCGATGACAAAGGGTATCGGAATAAGAGGTAGGAACAGACACGCTCCGAATCCTAATGTCAGGGTCGCGCATATACCAAAGAAGGTGGCGGTGACGGCCCAAAACACCCAGTTCCCAATGAGGCGTACCAGTCCAGCGTTGGTTAGACCGCTGTAGATGTAGCCGACACCGAGAAAGCCGACAATGCCGCCGATGAGTTCGATGAGGAACGCCGTATCCGCGTCCTTGCTCGCCAGGTCAACCCCGGCCAGTTGCTGCTGAATCGCAGCCTGACGCTGCTGAGTGTTCATGCTCAGCGTGCTCATCGCTTCGTCCATGTTGTTTCCTCCTGAGTTCCTGGGGGGTAGAACGTAGTCCTGTGGATAACTATAACACGCATCACGATACGCTTGCAACCCCCTTTCGGTTTCCCGAACCGGAGGGGGCGCAGGCATTTCACCGACTCATCCTCTCCCGGCGCTCCATTCGCAACTTTCTGCCGCAGCCTGTGCCGCTGGAGCTCGTGAACGACCTGCTCGTGTTGGCGGGGCGCGCGCCTTCCAGCCACAACCGCCAGCCCTGGCGGTGGGTGGTGGTCCACACAGAGGAGGCCAAAGCGCGGCTCGTGGAGAAGATGGAACGGGATTTTCGCGCCGATCTGGAACGAGATGGGCTGGCCGAAGAGAAAATCGAGGCGATGGGGGCGCGCTCGCGGGAGCGCATCGGCGGCGCGCCCGTCGTCATCGTGCCGTGCCTGACGATGGAGGAGATGGATAGCTATCCCGACGAGCACCGCCAGCGCTGCGAGTGGCAGATGGGCGTGCAGAGCGTGGCGCTGGCCTGCGAGAACCTGCTGCTGGGGGCGCACGCGGCGGGGTTGGGCGGCTGCTGGATCTGCGCGCCCATCTTCTGCGTGCCGACGGTCCAGCGCGCGCTGGACCTTCCTTATGAGTGGGAGCCGCAGGGCCTCCTCACGCTCGGCTGGCCCGCCGACAAGGGGCGCGACCGG
>DASVVH010000074.1:0-3619 GCA_036386615.1 Ardenticatenaceae bacterium | reverse complement strand
CAGATAGATGAGCCGCCCACTCTTATGCTGGACGCGCGCCACGTAGGCGGCAGTACGCTGGCCCGTCTGCAAAGCGTTCTTCGTTAGCTCACTTACTGCCTCGTTCATCGGGTCGGCGGTAAGGAGTATCTCGTAGCGCTGGCCGATTAACTCTTCGGGGTGGTAGCCAATGACCTCTGCGACCGAGGGGGAGAGATATTCAAAGCGGTGGTCGGCGTCGTGGGTGTAGAAGAAGACCTGCTCGCTCCCCTCCACCATGAGGCGGTACCGCTCCTCGCTCTCGCGCAGCGCCGTCTCGGCCCACTCCCGCTCCTCCACCTGCGCCTTCAGCGCCTCGTGCTCTCGCCGCAACTGTCGCTCGTGCTCTCCGACGCGCCCGCCCAAGTCGCGCAGCCGTCCCAGCCCCAGGCTCATCAGCAGAACGGTAGCGAAGCCAAGCCAGCCGCCCGCCCGTATGACATCCCCCCACCCGGAACCCATCACCAGCATCAGGAAGGCCGTATTCAGGACAAAACTGACCACCGCGACGAGCAGGGCGGCGCGAAACCCCCGGAGCCAGCCTGTCGCCACGATGGGCAGCATCAGCAGCACTCCGGTAGCAGGCGTGATGCCCAGACTTGCCATGACGATGAGCCAGACGAGGATCAGGAGGAGCGCCGAGATGATGAGCGCATTCCAGAAGGGCGTGCGTGGCGGAATGACCTCACGCGGGGCCGTCTCAAGAGCGTTCTCGCGTGGCATGAAGAGAGGCCGCTCGTAGTGCTCTTGCGGCTGCTTCATGGGTGGGAGTCCGGTTTGAGGAGGCGTGTCGGCAGCGGGGCGCGCGGCAGGAAGCGGGCGCGCGACCTCGTCACGCACCGCCCGCGCCTCGTCACGCTCCGAAACATTCATGCTCTCTCAGCCCTCCTCCAAAGTCGAACGCGCATCCTCAGGGCAGGTGATGCGAGTGGCACTCTCTTGGCATCGTTGCCCGTACTTTTGCCGTTGAACCGATGGGATTGCGCTGCGCGTCTCCGGTTGATGGGTAGTTCTCTTATTGTCGTTACTTCTACCCGTTCGTCCAATTCTGCCGTACCGCATAGAGCATACCTCGGTTTATGGGACCGCTCCCGGCTCCCTTGGAAGCAACGAACGGGCCACGAGAAAGGTTGAAAGATAAAACGAGGGGAAAGAACAGAGAAAATTGAGGGTTGGCAAGCTTCTCTATTGGCCCGAAGTGGCGGGTAAAATGCTCATTACGCGCCCGCTTCCTCTCCATCGTCGGAGACAAGAGATTTGAGTTCCCAGAGGAGGCTGATAGCCTCAATTGGGGTGAGTGCCATCACGTCCATGCCTTGCAGCCGCCTCTCCACCTGGCTCTCCGCGCGCTCGGCGGGAAGGGGCGCTTGCGCGTTGGGAAGGCTTGATTGCACCGGGCGAGGCGGCAGGCCGCGTTCGCGTTCGAGGTCCGCCAGAATCTCGCGCGCGCGGTTGATGACGGGCTTGGGCATTCCGGCAATCTGCGCGACGTGGATGCCGTAGGAGCGGTCCACGCCGCCCGGCTCGATTTTGTGAAGGAAGATAACCCTGTCACCCTCTTCCGCGACGGAAACGCGGTAGTTCTTGACGCGGGGCAGCAGCGTTTCGAGGACCGTCAACTCGTGGTAATGCGTGGCGAAGAGCGTGCGCGTCTGAAGCTTGGGATGGTTGTGGATGTACTCGACGACAGCGCGGGCGATGGCGAGGCCGTCATAGGTGGAGGTGCCGCGCCCCACCTCGTCCAGAATGAAGAGCGAGCGCGACGACCCCTGCGAGAGCAGGTTCGCCGTCTCCACCATCTCCACCATGAAGGTGGACTGGCCCCGCGCAATCTCGTCCTGCGCCCCAACGCGGGTAAAAATGCGGTCCACCAGCCCAATCTCGGCACCGTCGGCGGGGACGAAGCTGCCAATCTGCGCCATGAGGACGATGAGGGCGACCTGACGCATGTAAACGCTTTTCCCAGCCATGTTTGGCCCGGTTATGACGTGGATGCACTCTTCGTCCGTAAGGTCCGTATCGTTGGGAATATAAGGCTCGTCTTTAAGGGCCAACTCCACGACGGGGTGACGCCCCCGCTCGATGTGGATTTCCCTCTCAGCCGTCAGCACCGGGCGCACGTAGCGGCGGCGCACGGCCACCTCCGCGAAGGAGATGAAGGCGTCAAGGTGCGCCAGCGCGCGGGCGAGGCCGAGCAGGCGCTCACTCGCGGCGGCGACCTGCTGCTGCACCCCCGCGAAGATGCGCTGTTCCAGGTCTAGCTGGCGCTCCTCGGCGTTCAGGACCAGCGCCTCGTACTCCTTCAACTCGGTGGTGACGTAGCGCTCTGCGTTGACGAGCGTCTGGCGGCGCTCGTAATCCTCCGGCACCAGCTTCGCGTTGGCGTTGGAAATCTCGATGTAGTAGCCAAAGACCTTGTTGTAGGAGACCTTGAGGCTCTGGATGCCCGTGCGCTGCCGCTCCACCTCTTGCAGGTTCCCAATCCAGTCGCGGGCGTGGCGCGCCTTCTCGATAATCTGCGAGAGTTCTTCGGAAAACTCCGGGCGGATGAAGCCGGAACGGTTCTGAATGGCGGGTGGGTCCTCGGCAATCGCCTCGTCCAGCAGGCGCAGAATCTCCTCGCAAGGGTCCAGGTCGTCGGGATGGAGCGGTTCGGGCGGGTTGTCGAGGCCCGCGCGCAGCAGCCCCGCCAGAATCAATTGAAGCTCAGGAATGAGCGCCAGCGAGGAGCGCATCGCCCCCAGGTCGCGCGGCTGGGCGGAGCCGGTGATGACGCGATTGGTAAGCCGCTCCAGGTCGGCGATGCTCTTGAGCGCGGCCTGGAGTTCGAGGCGAATCACGGTGTTCTTGTAGAACGCCTCCACCGCGTCCAGCCGCGCTTCCAGCACCTCCAGGTGGAGAAGCGGCTGGCCGACCCACTGGCGGATGAGCCGCGCCCCCATCGGCGTCTTCGTCTCGTCCAGCACCCCCAGCAGGCAGGATTTCGCGTCGCCGCGCATGGACTCGGTCAGTTCCAGATTGCGGCGCGTGGCGGCGTCCAGCGTCATGTAGCCGCGCGTCGAGTAGGCGACGAGATTGTCCAGTTGCGGCAAATCGCGGCGCTGGGTCTCCTTGGCGTAGGCGAGCGCCGCGCCCGCCGCCTGCACGGCAAGCGGCTTGTCGGCGACGCCGAAGCCGTCGAGTGTCGTGACCGAAAGGTGCTCTTCCAGCACGCGGCGGGCGCGACTTAGCTCCCAGTGGTACCCCTCGAAAGGGGTGCGGCGGAAGCCACGCGGGTCGGGCTGGCTCTTGCGCGGGCCGAAGCTGCCGTTCTCGTCCTCGCGCACTGGCTCGATGACCTCGGCGGGGGCGAGCCGTTCCAACTCCTCGGAAATCTGCTGCTGCCAGTTGTGGCCGCCAATCTGCGTGCAGGCGAACTCGCCAGTCGTGATGTCGAGGTAGGCGAGGCCCGCCTTGCCCGCGCGCTCGTCACGCATCAGGGCGACGAGGTAGTTGTTGCGCCGCGCGTCGAGCATCGTCGGCTCGGTGAGGGTGCCTGCCGTGACGACGCGCGTCACCTTGCGCTCCATCAGGCCGGAGCCAGGCTCGCCAATCTGCTCGG
>DASVVH010000073.1:0-14059 GCA_036386615.1 Ardenticatenaceae bacterium | reverse complement strand
TAGATGGTAGCTCTTTCGAGAGGGTTTTCCAATAAGGGGGTCCCCTTCGCTGAATCCGCCCCTACAGCCCAACCACGAGTTTTGCCGCCCTGCGGATTCAGTCGGTGAGCGGCTGGCCTCTCGTGGCGCGGTGCAGGAGTATGAGGCCGAGGAACCCGGCGACGATGGAGGCGGCGAGAATCGCCAGCTTGGCGGTGTCCAGGAACTCGCTGCCCTCGCCAAAACCTAGCGCGGCGATGAAGAGGGACATGGTAAAGCCGATGCCCGCGAGGGTGCCCGCCCCGGCCATGTGCTGCCACGTTACGCCGATGGGGAGGGAGGCGATGCCGCTCCGCACGGCCAGCCACGCCGCGCCCAGCACGCCGAGGGGTTTGCCCACCACCAGCCCCAGGAAGATGCCGAGCGCTACGGATATGGTGTCGCCGTCCAACCCTTCCGGCGAGAGCGCGACACCCGCGTTCGCGAGGGCGAAGATGGGCATGATGGCGAAGGCGACCCAGGGGTGCAGGTTGTGTTCCAGCTTTTGCAGGGGAGCCTGCACGTCCTCGCACGCCTTTTCCAGAGAGATGACTGCCGTCTGCTGCGTCTCCACCGTGAGCATCGGCGTGGCGTCCGGCTCTGTGGTGGCCTGCTCGAAGCGCTTCAGAATGCGGTGCGTCCGCTCCAAAAAAGTTGGCGCGTCAATGCGGTAGCGCGCGGGAATGGTGAGGGCGATAAGGACGCCCGCTATGGTGGCATGTACGCCTGATTGCAGGAAGGCAACCCAGATGATGATGCCGCCGAAGGCATAGAAGAGCGTAGAGCGGATGCCGTTGATGTTCGCCAGCATGAGGAATCCCAGGAAGAGGATGCCGACTGCCAGCGCGGTGACGTTGATGCCGCCGGAATAGAAGAAGGCGATGACGAGCACGGCGATGAGGTCATCCACAATCGCCACCGCCGTGAGGAAGATTTTGAGGGGGAAGGGCACGCGGTCACCCAACAGGGCCATGATGCCGAGCGCGAAGGCGATGTCGGTTGCCATTGGCACGCCCCAGCCCGCCGCGCCCGCGCCGCCAAAGTTGAACGCCGCGTAGATGAGCGCGGGCACCGCCACGCCGCCGATTGCGGCGACGATGGGCAGGGTCGCGGCGCGGCGGCTCGCCAACTCGCCCACCATGACCTCGCGCTTGATTTCCAGCCCCACGACGAAGAAGAAGACAGCCATGAGGCCATCGTTAATCCAGTGAAGGACGTTCTCGCGCAGTTCCCAGGGGCCAACTGAGACGCCGATGTAGCTCTCGCGTACCTGCTCATAGAGGGCGGAGAGGGGGGTGTTCGCCAGGATGAGGGCGATGACGGTGGCTACGATAAGGACGATGCCGCCGGAGGCGGACTGGTGAATGAAATGCTGCATCGGGCGAAGGACGCGCCCGATGGGTGTCACGCTCCAGTGGGAGGCGAAGGGGATTCTTCTTTCTGTCACAGGTCTATCTCCACGCTATGAATAAGATTGGAAGTTATGCAGGTGTGTATGTGGCGACGACCGACGACCGACGACCGACGACCGCCAACGGCAGAGGACAGGGCGCTACACTCAGGAACCACTTGCAACTGCGCGGCCCCTTTAAATGGGAAAGACGGTGGCGTGAGCCATCGTCGGCGATGATTGGCTCACAGCAAGAGTTATGCACGGCTACATAGAACCTTAGCAAGCAGCTTCCACCTACTTCTCCTTCAGCAGAGTACGTTGGCGTGACTAGACAGTTCTCATGCAGGCTATATTATCAGGAAAGCGTGTTGCTAAGTGGAGATGTGGTAGATATGACCGAGGGATTGTCTCGATGACGCCCGTGCTGCAATTGATGCTGGCGCTCGGCCTCCTGATTGGCACGGCGAAACTGGGGGGCTTACTGAGCCAACGGCTGAACCAGCCCTCGGTGCTGGGGGAGCTATTGGTGGGGCTGGTGCTCGGCCCGACTGTTCTGAACGTGCTGCACCTGCCTATTTTTCCTGACGAGCACCTGTCGGAGACGGTTCACCAACTGGCAGAGGTTGGCGTGGTCTTTCTGATGTTCTTCGCGGGGCTGGAAATCAATCTGGCGGACCTGCTCCATTCAGGGCGGGTTGCCGTCATAGCGGGAACGCTCGGTGTTATTGTCCCTCTGCTGCTCGGCGCGGCGACGGCGCTGCCCTTCGGCTACGATCTGTCGCACGCGCTCTTCATCGGGGTCATCCTGACGGCGACGAGCGTCAGCATCTCGGCGCAGACGCTCATCGAGCTAGGGGTGCTGAGTACGCGCCCCGGACTGGCGCTGCTGGGCGCGGCAGTGGTGGACGACGTGCTGGGTATTCTGGTGCTATCGGTCTTCGTCGCGCTGGCGGGGAGCGGTGCCGCCGGGGGCGCGGGGGGTGGGGCGCTGCTGTGGGTGTTCGCGCGAATGGCGCTCTTTCTGGTGGGGGCGGTCTACCTGGGCTTCTGGCTTTTGCCTCTTGGCGCGGAGTGGGTGAGCCGCCTGCCCATCAGCGCGGGGCTGCTGGCCTACGCCGTCGTGGTGGCGCTGCTGCTGGCCGTCGCCGCCGAGGCGCTGGGGGGTGTCGCGGCGATTACGGGCGCGTTTATTGCAGGGGCCGCTCTGTCCCGCAGTGAGGTGAAAGGCGAGATGGAGGAGAGCTTCCACTCGCTGGCATACGGCTTCTTCGTGCCCCTCTTTTTCGTCAGCATTGGCCTTCTGGCGAACGCGAGGGCGATTACGCCCGCCCAGATTCCGTTCGTGGTGTTGATTACGCTAGTCGCCATCGCTTCCAAGATTATCGGCTGTGGATTGGGGGCACGACTCAGTGGCTTCAATGCCCGTGAGGCGCTACAGTTGGGCACGGGGATGGTCTCACGCGGTGAGGTGGGGCTAATCGTCGCCACTGTGGGCGTCACCTCCGGCATCATCGGCGAGGAGGTCTTCGCGCTCACCGTCATCGTCGTCCTGATCACAACACTGGTCACGCCGCTCATGCTGAGGTTGTCTTTCCGGGAATAAGAGGAACCGATGTGGAATCTAGCGATGCTGGTGATTGACGACGCCTCTAAACTCGACGAGGTATTGAAAGTGTGGGAGGCGGCGGGGGTTCGCGGCGCGACGATAATGGAGAGTTCGGGCCTCGCGCGCCGCCGGGGCTATTTGCAAGATGACCTGCCCCTCTTTCCCTCCGTCTCCAGCCTCATGCAGGGCAACAAGAATCACAATGTCACCATTTTTGCTGTTCTGGAAGAGAGCGTGGGGGTGGAAGCACTGCTGGCTGAAACGGAGCGCGTCATCGGCGACCTGAGCCAGCCGAACACGGGGATTTTCACTGTGATGCCGCTTTCATACGTCAAAGGCGTCCGGGAGGCATAGACTGTGCGCCCAGTTTGATGATGAAGGAGTGTACTGTTTCACGAGGTTAACACACACAGGTACATCAAGTAAGGTCTAGCTACAGTCATGTCATCCTGAACGAAGTGAATCTGCGAAGCGACCTTAAGGGGAACCACCCAGCAACATGCCTGTCGTAGAGCGTTAGCACGGTTCCCCTCCCTTGGTGCTTGGGCCAATCTGTATGCCAACCTTGTCTATCCGTACAGAGGAGCAGTAGAGACTTCTCGGAAATCGGTCTTACGTTCCTTTATTGACGCGGTGCAGGTGTAGGATGATAGGGTAAGCAACTGATTCTGAGCGAGGACAAGGAGCAAAATCATGCAGCCCATCAAGACGACAATCGTGCCGTGTCTGTGGTTCGACAATCAAGCCGAAGAGGCCGCGAACTACTACACCTCCATCTTCAAGAATTCCCGAATCGTCAGCACGACACGGTACCCGGAAGCGGGGTATGAAGTTCACGGGCGACCCGCTGGTTCGGTGATGACCATAGAGTTTGAACTGGATGGGCAGAGATTCACGGCGCTCAACGGAGGCCCGCACTTCACGTTCAACGAGGCTGTCTCGTTTGAAGTCCGCTGTGAGACACAGGAAGAGATTGATTATTTCTGGGAGCGGCTTGGAGAAGGTGGGGATGAGTCGGCGCAGCAATGCGGCTGGCTCAAGGACAAATATGGCCTATCGTGGCAGGTCGTTCCGACTCTACTATCGGAGTTGCCTCAAGACGACGACCCTGAGAAGTCTGAACGGATGATGGAGGCGATACTCTCCATGAAGAAGCTTGACATCGAAGAACTCAAGCGGGCGTATGAGGGCAGCGCTGTGTCAAAGTCGTTCAGCCTGTAATGTACCTAACAACCGCATAGCAGATACCTACCGCTATACTGGCCTCTATATAGAGGCCAGTACTGGCCGTTACTGGCCTATACTGGCCTCTCTCCCGTGCGGCCCCTTTCTCGTTCCCTCTCCTCCTTCGCCTACCCGACTTTGGCACAGCTCTAATGAGGGTGGCGGAGAGGCAGCCTCTAGGGCAGGTGTGGTACAATAATGGGACGACAGATAGCGCTGATTTTGAGTGAATAGACAAGCGCGGAACGCTGTTTGCTGTTACCTCACATCACCTATCCCACATCTTATATCCCCTAGAGGATGAACGCATGACGACCCTACCTGAATCCGTGCTGGAGGAATTTGGCGCGAACGCCGATTACGTGGCGGACCTGTACGCGCAGTGGCGCTACAGCCCGGTGAGCGTGACCGAGGAGTGGCGGCGCTACTTCGAGTCGCTGGGCGGTGCCCCGGCAGGCGCGAATGGCGGCCACGGCGGCGCGCCTGTGGCGGCGCAGGCGGCTCCCACGCAGGCCGCGCCCGTTCAGGCGGCTCCGCCGAAGGCCGAGGCGGCTCCCGCGACGACCCCGGCACCTGCCGCAGGAGTGACGGGCGGCGACGGCGTGGCGCTGCCGCCGACGGGCGTGGTCTCGCCCGCCGCGCTGGTGGAGCCGGAACTGGCGGCCTACGAGGAATCGGAGCCGATTCGGGGCGTGGCGGCGCTCATCGTGGAGAATATGGAGGAGAGCCTGGGGGTTCCTGTTGCGACCTCGCAGCGCTCCATTCCCGTGAAGGTGATGGAGGAGAACCGCCAGATTATCAACCAGCACCTCGCGCTCAAACGGCGCAAGGCGTCGTTCACTCACATCATCGCATGGGCCATCGTGGAGGCGCTGGGCGAGTTCCCGCAGATGAACGCGGCCTACGCGCTGGTCAACGGCAAGCCGACGCGCATCGTCCGCAAGGACGTGAACCTCGGCATCGCCGTAGACGTGGAGCGGAAGGACGGCTCCCGCTCACTTATCGTGCCGAACGTCAAAGGCGTGAATCATCTCGATTTCGACAGCTTCCACATCGCCTACGACGAGGTTATCGAGCGGGCGCGGACGGGCAAGCTGACCACCAAGGACTTCCAGGGGACGACCATCAGCCTGACGAACCCCGGCACCATCGGCACCATCGCCTCCATCCCGCGCCTGATGGAAGGGCAGGGGGCCATCATCGCTACGGGTGCCATCGCCTACCCCACCGAGTTCTCGGCGACGCCGCAGGAGGTGCTGGCGGACCTGGGCGTCTCGAAGGTAATGGGCATCTCCAGCACCTACGACCACCGCATCATCCAGGGCGCGGAGTCGGGGATGTTCCTGGCCGAGGTCCACAGCCTGCTGCTGGGCGAGAAGAACTTCTACGACCGCATCTTCCAGGCCCTCCGCATCCCCTACCCGCCCGTCCGCTGGGCGCGGGACAACCGCCCCCTTTCGATGATGGGTCCAGTGAATCTGGCCGCAGCCGAGAAGCAGGCGAGCGTGCTCCAACTCATCCGCGCGACCCGCGTGCGGGGGCACCTGCTGGCGAACCTGAACCCGCTCACGGAGGAGGTGAAGGAGTATCACCCCGATCTGGACCCCGCGACCTACGGCCTGACGCTATGGGATTTGGACCGCGAGTTCATCACGGGTGGCCTCGCGGGGCTGGAACGGGCGACGCTGCGGCAGATTCTGGACATCCTGCGCCGCACCTATTCGGGGCACGTCGGCGTCGAGTTCATGAACATCCAGAACCCGGAGGAGCGCCACTGGCTGCAAGAGCAGGTGGAGTTACCGACGCCGCCGCCCGCGCTTCCGGCGGAGAGCAAGAAGGAGATTCTGCACCTGCTGTCGCAGGCCGAGGCGTTCGAGCAGTTCCTGCATCGCCGCTATGTCGGCTCCAAGCGCTTCTCGCTGGAAGGGGCCGAGCCGGTCATTCCCCTGCTGGACACCATCTTCAACCGCGCCGCCGAGCAGGGGATGGAGGAGGCGGTGATGGGCATGGCGCACCGGGGCCGCCTGAACATCCTCAAGAACGTGCTTCACAAGTCGGCACGCGCTATCTTCTCGGAGTTCGAGGGGAGCATCGCGCCCGAATCCACGCAGGGCACGGGCGACGTGAAGTATCACCTGGGCGCGACGGGACAGCACAAGTCGCCCACCGGGGAGGAAATCACCATCACGCTCGCCTCCAACCCCAGCCACCTGGAGTGGGTCAACCCCGTAGTGGAAGGGATGGCCCGCGCCATGCAGCGCAAACGGAGCGACAACGAGGTTCCGGTGTTTGGCGAGGTGCTGCCCGTCCTGCTTCATGGGGACGCGGCCTTCGCGGGGCAGGGGGTCGTGCCGGAAACGCTGAATCTCGCCCAACTGCGCGGCTACCGCACGGGCGGCACGATTCACATCATCATCAACAATCAGATTGGCTTCACGACCAACCCGATTGACGCCCGTTCGACACCCTTCGCCACCGACGTTGCCAAGATGAGTCAGGTGCCCATCTTCCATGTCAACGGGGACGACCCGGAGGCGCTGATTCGCGTTGGGCAGATTGCTCTCGATTACCGCCAGCGCTTCGGCAAGGACGTGGTGATTGACCTCGTCTGCTACCGCCGTTGGGGGCACAACGAGGGCGACGACCCCAGCTACACGCAGCCGCGCATGTACAAGGTCATCGAGAACCGCCGCTCCCCGCGCGAGGTCTACGCCCAGCAACTGCTGCGCGAGAAGGTCATCACGCGCGAGGATGCCCAGCAGTATTACGACCAGGAGATGAGTCAGCTAGAGGCAGGCACTGAAGGCTTGAAAGACCTGCCGGAGCCGACAGTCTCGCTCGCTCAGGACCTGTCGCTGGAACTCGCCAGGGATGAGCCGCCAAACACCGCCGCCGACCGCGAGACGCTGCTGCACATCTCGCGCGTGCTCGCCAACCCGCCCGCCGACTTCAAGGTTCATCCCAAGCTGGAGCGCCAGATTAAGCGGCGTGAACTCAAAGGAGACGGCAGCGACCGTATTGACTGGGGTCTGGGCGAGGCGCTTGCCTTCGGCTCGCTGCTGCTGGAGGGGAGCTTTGTGCGCCTGAGCGGGCAGGACTCGCGGCGCGGCACCTTCAGCCACCGCCATTCCGTGCTCCACGATTTCGAGAGTGGGAGCGACTACATCCCGCTCAACCACCTGGGCGACGGGCAGGGAGTCTTCCACGTCTACGACTCGATGCTCTCCGAGGCGGCAGTGCTCGGCTTCGAGTTCGGCTACACGCTTGCCGACCCGAAGACGCTGGTGCTGTGGGAGGCGCAGTTCGGCGACTTCGCCAACACGGCGCAGGTCATCATTGACCAGTTCATCGCCAGCAGTGCCGTCAAGTGGAGCCGCTTCAGCGACCTCGTGATGCTGCTGCCGCATGGCTACGAGGGGCAGGGGCCGGAGCACTCTTCCGCGCGGCTGGAACGGTACCTGCAACTCTGCGCCGAGGACAACATGGTCGTCGCCTACCCGACGACGCCCGCCAACTATTTCCACCTGCTGCGCCGTCAGAAGCACGACGATAAGCAGCGTCCGCTCGTTGTCATGACGCCCAAGAGCCTGCTGCGGTTGGCTGCCGCCGCCAGCCCGCTCGAAGCGTTCACAGAGGGGCGCTTCCAGTACGTGATTGATGACGCTTCGATTACGGACGCGGGCAAGGTGCGGCGGCTCGTGCTCGTCAGCGGCAAGCTGTACTACGACCTCGCACAGGAGAAGACGCGGGAGGACGTGGCGGTGGTGCGGGTGGAGCAGCTTTACCCCTACCCGCGCACGGCCATCCGCGCCATTCTGGAGCGGTACCCGAATGTGCGGGAGGTCGTCTGGGCGCAGGAGGAGCCGAAGAATCAGGGAGCCTGGGGCTTCATCAGTCCCTTCCTCCGCGAGGATTTGCGGGAGGGGCAGCGACTCCGCTACGTGGGCCGACCCGTCGCCGCAAGCCCGGCGACCGGCTCCCTCAAGGTTCACCAGCAGGGGCAGGTCGCCATCATCGAGGAGGCGCTGCGAGAGCCAGTGCAGGACGAGGAACTCGCCACGATTGAGGCCCGGCAGCCCGCCTCTTCCTAGATTCTGCACAGTCCACACAGACTCCAAGGATTTGGTAAATCCTTGGAGTCCTTTATTTCACCGCCCCTCCTTCGCCGCAAACGCCCTCAATTTCTGCGCGGCGTTCTCCATCAGCGGGTCTCCGTGCCCGAAGCAGATGACCACAGGCTCTAAATCGGCAAGCTGTGGAATAGAGCGCCGGGCCTCCTGCATATCCACCGTCGAGAGTGGATACGGCAGGGTCAAGCCACGGCGCGGGAGCCTCATGAAGGCATCCCCGCAAAAGAGGATGCGCCGTTCCGGCTGCCAGAATGAAAGATGACCGGGTGTATGGCCGGGTGTGAAGAGCACCTGTAGTCCACCCAGCACCTCCGGCAACGTCTCCCTGTCCGCCAACTCTCGGTCCACCCGCGCGGGCCGCATCGTCTTTGGCGGATAGCTGTACCATATCGGTACGTAGCTCGCCAGCCGTAGCAGTCCGGGCAGCTTTTCACGCTTTGGGACTGGAACAGGTACCTCCCCTTCGACAGCGGGCCGCTCCACCGCCGAGCACATCACCTGTGCCCCCGATAGCGCCTGAAACACGGGCGCGCCCTCCGCGTGGTCCGAATGCGCGTGCGTTATCAGAATGCGCCTGATACGGTCAGCCTGCAAGCCCCTGGCCTCCATCTGCTTGACGATTCGCGCGGGGGCCGAGAACTTCCCTACGTCAATCAGGGTAAATCCATCCTCGTCCTCGATCAGGTACACTCGTCCCATTCCAAGCCCGGTAAAATTGTAAACGCCAGGAATCACCTCTTTCATCGCTTGCTCCTCTGCGACTGCTGGTAAGCTTTGCGGTTCTGTATAGATTACAACAACTTCCTTAAGGTACACCAGCAGGGGCAGGTCGCCATCGTCAGGAGGCACTGCAAGAGCCAAGTTGGGGTATAGCTCCCTTCATCAAAGCCAGTGGCATCTGGCTTAGACCGAAGCGCTTTTATTGGTGTATAGTCTCTCTTCCGCAGAGAGAGACCAGCTTTAGCTTGCTTTTGCACTGCGGAGCGATGTTGTGTATAATATGACCGTAATAGCACTCTCGTTTAGAGAAGTGGGGCCATCCCCACTTTTCTGCTTGTAGGGCACAACACTGTTGTCAGGTGGCGGAGGAGGAGGGTCAGCTCAAAAATGCGAAACAATGAATTTATGATGGCGCTAAATGCGCTGTGCGCGGAGCGCGACCTGAGCAAGGATGTCGTCTTCGATGCTATCGAGACGGCGCTCCACGCCGCGTATCGCCGGGATTTCGAGCAGGCACCTAACGTGACCGTAACGATGGACCGCAGTTCGGGGGAGGCCAAGGTCTTCGTCGAGTGGAACGTCGTGGACGAGGTTCAGGATGACCGCTACGAGATTCCCGTAGACGAGGCGCGCGCGACCTACGGCCCGGAGCACAAGGCGGGCGACGTGGTGCGCGAGGAGCGGACGCCGAAGAACTTCGGGCGCATCGCGGCGCAGACGGCGAAGCAGGTCATCCTCCAGCGCATCCGCGAGGCCGAGCGCGACAAGCTCTACACGGACTACGCGAGCCGCGAGAGCGAAATCATCATGGGCACGGTGCAGAGCCTCGACAGCAAGACGGGCGCGGTACGCCTGAGCCTGGGCAAGGCGGAGGCACTGCTGCCGCGCGGCGAGCAGCTTCCGGGTGAGCGGTACCGCATCGGCCAGAGGGTGCGCGCCTACGTCTTTGAGGTGAACCGCGCGAACCGGGGACCGCAGATTACGGTGAGCCGCACTCACAAGCAGATGCTCCGCCGCCTGCTGGAACTGGAAGTGCCGGAGATTGCCAACGGCACCGTCGAGATTCGCTCCATCGCGCGCGAGCCGGGGGCGCGCTCGAAGGTGGCGGTCTCCGCCGTGCAGCCGGGGATTGACCCGGTGGGCGCGTGCGTCGGCATGAAGGGGACGCGCATCCAGAGCATCGTCAACGAGCTAAACGGCGAGAAGATTGACGTGGTGCAGTGGAACCCCGACGAGTCGGCCTACGTCGCCAATGCTCTCAGCCCGGCGAAGGTCATCGAAACCTTTCTGGAAGAGAACAACGACGAGGGGAAGACGGCAATCGTGGTAGTGCCGGACAAGCAACTCTCGCTGGCGATTGGCAAGGAGGGGCAGAATGCCCGCCTCGCCGCGAAGCTGACGGGGTGGCGCATTGACATCAAGAGCGCGAGCGAGGCAGGCGCGGAGCGGGTCCGCCTGACGGAGATGGAGGCACGCCGCCGCGAGGACGAACTGCGCCGCCGCCGCGAGGACGAGGAGCGGTTGACCGCCGCCCGCGCCCTGCTGGCCGCCGCTGAGGGAACCGACGAGGGTGTGGCAGAGGACGAGGTACTGGTGCCCGTCTCGGCGGTAGACGAGTTGGCCTTCAGCCAGCCTGTCATGCCGGAGATTGTCGCGCCCGTGGCCGAGAGGGAGCCGGAGGTCGAGGAGCGCCCTGCTGCCGCAGCCGCTCCTATCGTGGAGCAGCCTGTGCTTCCCATCGTGGAGCGGCAGCCGCAGCCGCCCACGCCGCAGCCGCAGCGCCCCACCGTCGCGGCACAGCCGCAGCCTGTGGAGGTGTTTGACTACGGCAATCAGGTCGAAGAGGAAGAGGAGGACGTGGAAGAGGAGGACGCGACACCTGCCGCTCGCTCCAAGTCCACGATGATTTTCTACACGATGAACGCGCGCGGGGAATCCGAATCGCTGGACGATGCGGTCGAGCGGCGGAAGGACAAGAAAAAGAAGGGCAAGGGCAGCGGTGGCGGTGGCGGTGGCTCCGGGCCGAGCCGGGAGCCGGGCCGCGATGACCGTGACCGCGGAGGCCCGCGTGGCGGCGGTGGCCGCGATTCGGGCAGACGCCGCTAAAAGACGAAACGGGCCGCAGGGGGTTACGAGTTTCGCCACCCCCTGCGGCGGTTCATGCAGCGCAAGCCATGTTGCGAAGGTCGTTGGAGTCCGAAGGACGGCGAAAATAGTAGCCGAGGGTGAAGCGAAGCGGAACCTTCGGCGGCGCGGGAGCAAAGGCGCTTCGTCCCTTTGAGTAGCGGGGCCGCCAGGAGCGATAGCGATGCGAGCCAAACATCAACCCCTGCGTACCTGTGTCGCCTGCCGACAGGCAAAACCAAAACGCGAGTTGACGCGCATCGTTCGGACGCCGGAGGGTCAGATTATCATAGACCCGACGGGGAAGGCGAACGGGCGCGGAGCCTACCTGTGCAGCGACCCGGCCTGCTGGGAGCGGGCCATCAAGCGCCGCGTGCTGAATCACGCGCTGAAGACCGAGGTGGACGCGGAGAGCACTCAGCGCCTGCTGGAACATGCGGCAACATTAGAGGGTGACACCATGAAGGGATAGCCCCCGCCGGAAGCCCCTCCGGGGCACAAGTCCGGCAAAGAGGAGGAATTGAATGAATAACACAAAGAGTATTGAGCTAGCAGGCCCGCTGACGGTTCGGGAGCTTTCCGAGCAGTTGGAGACCAGCCCCATCTCCGTCATCAAGGCGCTGATGAGCATGGGCGTGATGGCGAACATCAATCAGACGCTGGACGTGGACACCGCCATCCTCGTCTCGGAAGAGATGGGCTACGTGGTGAACGAGCCAGCCGCCGATGTCGCGGAGCCGGAACCCACGCCAGCCGCCGCGCCTGCCGGGCCGGACCGCATGGCGCTCTACCGTAACGAGCCGCCGGAGGCGCTGACGCCGCGCCCGCCCGTCGTGACCATCCTCGGCCACGTTGATCATGGCAAAACCACCCTGCTGGACGCGATTCGGAATACGAAGGTCGTCGCCACCGAGGCGGGGGGCATCACCCAGCACATCGGTGCCTATCAGGTCGAGCGGCAGGACCGCGAGATTACTTTCATTGACACGCCGGGCCACGAGGCGTTCACGGCAATGCGCGCGCGCGGCGCGCAGGGTGCCGACATTGCCATTCTGGTGGTAGCGGCGGACGACGGCATGATGCCACAGACCTACGAGGCGCTGGACCACATCCGCGCCGCGAACGCGCCCATCATCGTCGCGCTAAACAAGGTGGACCGGGCGAACGCCAACGTGGACCGCGTGTACGGCCAACTCGCCGACGCGGGGCTGATTCCTGAGGCATACGGCGGCGAGGTTCCCGTTGTGCTCACCTCGGCGCTTCAGAACCGGGGTATTGACGAACTGCTGGATTACATCCTCATCGTCAACGACTTCAACCAGGAAGAGATTGTCGCCAACCCGAACCGCCCGGCGCAGGGCGTAGTCATCGAGGCGGTGGTGGACCCGAAGCGCGGCGTGTTGGTGACGCTACTGGTGCAGAATGGCACGATGAAGCAGGGCGACAGCCTCGTGACGGGGACGGTGGCGGGCCGCGTGCGCGCCATGTTCGACTGGCAGGGGAAGCGGCTGAAGGAAGCACCGCCCAGCACCCCGGTTCAGGTTCTTGGACTGGGGGACGTGCCGCACGCGGGCGACCGCTTCCAGGTGGTAGAGAACGACCGCATGGCCCGCGCGCAGGCCGAGGAGGCGCAGGCCCGCACCCGCCGTGACACGGCACCCGCTCGCATCACGTTGGAAGATGTCTACCGCCAGTTGCAGGCGGGCGACGTGAAGGAGTTGAATCTCATCCTCAAGGTGGACGTGGACGGCTCGCTTGAGCCAATCGTCGAGTCGCTGAAGGAGCTTAACAACGACGAGGTGAAGATTCGCGTCCTGCGGCAGAGCACGGGCAACATCTCGGAAAGCGACGTGATGCTCGCCTCGGCGTCGGACGCCATCGTCATTGGCTTTGGCGTGGAGGCTGACCGCCCCGCCCGCGACAGCGCCGAGCATGAAAAGGTAGAGATTCGCATCTACAACATCATCTACAAGCTCCTCGAAGATATGGAGCGCGCGGTACACGGTATGCTCGACCCCGTGTACGCGGAGCGGACGCAGGGCCGCGCCGAGGTTCGTCAGGTCTTCCGCATCAGCCGCGTGGGCGTTGTGGCGGGCTGCTCCGTGCTGGAGGGGCGCATCCTCCGCAACAGCCGCGCCCGCGTCATTCGCAACCGCGAAACCATCTGGGACGGCGAGTTGGATACCCTGCGCCGCTTCCAGGAGGACGTGCGCGAGGTGGCGACCGGGTTCGAGTGCGGCATCTCGCTCGATGGCTTCTCCAATCTGGAAGAGGGCGACATCATCGAGAGCTACACGATGGAGCGCGTGAGCTAACACTTAGACGCATCAAAAGGGAGGGGCGGAGGCGAGTGGCCTTCGCCCCTCCTTTTTTGTCACGCCACCTTTATGGCATTATGGGTGCTAAGGAGAGTCTGAGAGTTTCCACAGAGATTTGTGGTCTGGAAGGCAAAAGATAGTTCCGGCAATACATTGAAAACGGGAGGGCACCATGACACGCCGACAAGAGCAGCTAAACAGCCAGATTCTGGAAGTCCTCAGTACGGTGCTCCAGACGGAGATGCGCGACCCGCGCCTGCAACTCTTGAACGTGACTCGCATAGAGGTGAACCGCGACGGCTCTCACGCGCTGGTCTACTTCCTCTCGGTGGAGGAGGACGCGGACAATAAGGAGCTTGAGAAGGCGCTGGCAGGTGCCAAAGGCTTCCTGCGGAGCGTGCTGGCCGAAACGCTGGACCTGCGCCAGACGCCGGACCTCACCTTCCGCTACGACGAGGCGGCGCAGGAGACGCAGCGCGTGCTGGCGCTGCTGGACCAGATTGCGGAGGAGCGGGCGAAGAACCCG
>DASVVH010000072.1:0-13586 GCA_036386615.1 Ardenticatenaceae bacterium | reverse complement strand
TAGTCTTTCCCGAAGGATTCCTGTGGGGCGCGGCGACAGCAGCGCACCAGATAGAGGGCGGCAACCGCAACAACGATTGGTGGGAGTGGGAGCAGCAGCCGGGGCGCGTCACGGACGGCAGCCGTAGCGGGGCGGCTGCCGAGTGGTGGGCCGGACGCGCCGAGGACGACCTACGCCGCGCCGCCGCGATGGGCCACACCGCGCACCGCTTGAGCATCGAGTGGAGCCGCCTCGAACCCTCCCCCGGCACCTTTGACGAGAGCGCCTTCGGCCGCTACCGAACTATTCTGGGCACCATGCGCGACCTCGGAATGACGGCCTCCGTGACCCTCCACCACTTCACGCTGCCGCAGTGGGCGGCGCGTGGCGGTGGTTGGAGGAACGATGAGCTTGTGCCACGCTTCGGGCGCTTCGCCGCCGAGTCTATCCGTCGCCTGGGTGATCTGGTGGACTGGTGGGCCACTATCAACGAGCCGATGATTCTCGTCTACGGTGCCTACGCCGGGCACCGTTGGCCTCCGGGCGCGAACTCCATTCCCGCCGGGTTCCGCGCGAGCGCGAACCTCCTTCGCGCGCATCACGCCGCCTACAAAGCAGGCAAGGCCGTCGCCCCCGACGCGCCCATCGGCATCGTTTTCAACCTGCCAGTCATTGACCCCGCGCGCCCCGTCCTATCGGACAGACTGGTAGCGCGCACGCTTGGTTGGATGATGAACGACATGATGCTCGTGGCGCTGGATAAGGGTACGCTGTCACTGCCACTCGCCACTCGCCCGGAGCCGTTGGAGTCGGGGCCGGGCGCGGTGGACTGGTACGGCCTGAACTACTATGGCCGCCATCTCTTCCAGTTCGCGCCAATGCAGTGGGGCACGCTCTTCGGACGGGAGGTGCAGGAGGGGATTCGCAGCGAAACGCAGTCGTGGGGCGAGATTGACCCGCGCGGGCTGACGAGCGGCCTGCTCAAGCTAGCGGAACGCGGCAAGCCCCTCCTGGTGACGGAAAGCGGCATCTTCGACAACCGGGACGCGCTTCGCCCGGCCTACATCCTGCGGCACGTTCGCGCCACGCACGAGGCCATCCAACGAGGGGCAGACGTGCGGGGCTTCTTCCACTGGACCCTCGTGGACAACTTCGAGTGGGCGGAGGGGTGGAGCACCCGCTTCGGCCTCATCGAGTTGAACCCCGTGACACAGGAACGGCGGACCCGCCGCTCGGCAGCCGTCTACGAGCGGGTTATCCGCGCCAACGGCATCACGCCTGAACTGTGGAACGCGGAGGTGCGGGAGGAGGATTACGAGTCGAGGTAGTCGAGCAGGTCAACGGAGAGGGTGGACCAGGCGAAGCTCGGCTGACCTCCCGGCTCGCCCGTCAGAGGGTTGTAGAACTCCCAAAAACCAGCCTGCTCCACGAGGCGCACGCTGCGCTGTGCCAACTCGCGGGCAGCGTCCCCGTAGCCATGCTTTTGCAGCCCGCGCACGAGAAACCAGTTGGTATTGAGCCAGGTTGGGCCGCGCCATAGAAGACGGCTGTTCGCGGGGTTGAAGGCCGGCTCCCTCCGCGAGACCGAGGGCAGGGGGAACGGAGTCCAGAACGCCGCCTCGTCGAGCAGGTGGTCGTGGACCAACCTCTCGGCCATCTCTTCGGGGATGGTGTCGAGGATGATGGGGAAGAGGGAGGAGATGGTGTGGACCTTCAGGGGGCGGTTGTTTGGCCCCGCGAGGTCGAAGAAGAGGCCCGCCTCCTCGTTCCAGCACTGTTCGAGGATGGCCTGCTCCACGCGGTCTGCCCTGCCATTGTATGAGGCGGTGCCGTCGGCGTCTCCAAGTGCTTGACAGAGGCGGGCGATGGCGCGTAGCCCCTGCGCGTAGATGCAGTTGAACATAACGCTCTCGACATTGAAGGCGTTGCTGGCGAGGATGCGCGCCTCGTTCCAGCCCATGCTGCGGTACTTCACGAGCAGGCCACAGAGGCCCCGGTAGACCTTGAACGGGTGCGGCCTCGCGCCCTGCCAACCAACAACCGAGTCGAAGGAAGGGGAGGCATCTACGCCCGTCTCCCAGGGGTGAATGACCGAGACGAGGCCGTCGCCGTCGGGGTCGCGGTGCGTTTCGAGCCAGCCGAAATGCCGCTTCACATAGGGTAAGTAGCGGCGCAGGAACTCCGTCTCCCCGCTGTGGCTGAAAAGCGCCTCAAGCGCGAGCGCCGTCACGGGCGGCTGGGTGATGTTGCTCGTGCCGCCGCTTGCGAAAAGGGAAGTCAGCAGCCGCTCGATTGGGGAGTGGGTGCCTTCCCAGAGGAGCATATTAGGCATGAAGCCGTTGGGACGCATGCCGTGAAAGAGGTTCGCCAGCTCCCGGCTGGCCGCTTCGGGGTCGAAGCGGCTGAGGACGATGACGTGAAAGCAGGAGTCCCAGAGCCACTGGTGCGGGTACTTGCCGGGCGAGGGGCAGGTGTAGCAGTAGTCGAAATTTCGGCCCCCGATAGCTGCCACACCTGTTTTGCGGTTGTGGAGGAGGAGCGCCCGCGCCCCCTCTATGATGTGCTCCCGCGCTGCCCGGTTCATGCAGGGACGGGCTGCTCGCGGGCTTCCTGGGCCACCGGGTCGCCGCCGCGCACCATCGCCATGAAGAAGAGGCCGACGAAGACGAAGACCGTTGCGAAGATGAAGACGTTGCGGTACGTTCCTGTTACCTTGATTATCCATCCCGCCAGAGGCGGCCCAATGATGGAAGCAACGGAGCCGAAGAGATAGTAGAGGCCCGTCGCATTGCCGATGCGACCTCCGGGTGTGACATCAAAGAGCATCGGGAGCGAGTTGACAGTGATGATGGTCATGGCACCACCCGCGCCCATGAGCAGCAGGATGATGGTGCGGAGAGTGGGGTCCGCGAACCATGTGGCGGGCGCGAGGAGTTGGAAGCCGCCCGCGCCCTGAATGGGTCCGGCTGGTATGGAGAGGAACGCGAGAAGCAGGAGGGCGACAACGACGAGGCAGAGGATGATGGTGCGCCGCCGCCCCACGTAGGTGCCCAAATAGCCGCCGGGAATGGCAAAGAGCAGCCCAGAGAGAGGATAGAAGCTGAGGAGCGCGCCCGCCGTGCCGGGTGTCAGCCCTAGCTCTTCTCGTCCATAGAGGGTGAAGAAGGTTTGGAGCGCCCCAATACCCACCGACCACGTCAGGATGGCGGTCAGCATGAAGAGGGTGCTACGGTCAGTGCTGGTATAGAGCGATTTGACCGTCACCCCCAGGTCTTTGACGGTAGAGAGAAAGCCGGGGTTGGTCCCCTCCGCAGTGGTGCGCTCCGGCTCCTGCGCTCGTGGTTCGCGGACGAGGAGGATGAGCAGGCCGAGGACGACGAGCATACCAACAGCCCCAATCCAGAAGGGGTAGGCAGGGTTCACGTCGAAGAGGCGTCCGACCGCGAGCAGGGCGATGACGCCTGCCAGCACGCCCATGAAGTTGATGACGCCGTTGGCCTTGGAGCGGAGTTCGGACGGGAAGACATCGCCCAGAAGCGCGACAGTGGGCGAGCGGAAAATCGCCATCGAAAACGTCATGATGAACATGGCACCGACCAGCAGCGGGAGCGCCCGCGCCGCCGCCAATGGAATGAGCATCGCGCCGATGGCCGCTAACGGGGCACCGACGATGATGTAGGGGTAGCGCCGCCCCCAACGCGTGCGCGTTCGGTCCGAGCGAGCACCGACGTATGGCTGGACGAAGAGGTTGGCCCAGTTGTCCATCGTCATGAGAAAGCCAATCCTATCCGCAGCAAGGGCAAATGAACTGAGAAGGATGGGCACAAAGGCGTCGTAGAGCGTCCAGAGCAGGGTAATCCCGAAGAAGCCAAAGCCGAGCAGGAAGGTTCTACCCCAGGGCATCCTGGCAGGCATAGCAGTGTCTCCTTTCACAGGGAAGGATGTTGAGACGATATTATCACGTTGGATATGCTCATACCAATAGGGAAAACCCCAGTTCATTGGTTTCGCTTCGCATCGGAGGAAATTCCTGGAATCGCTTTGACCTAGCGCACTGACAGTTGTAAGCCGCGTTGTTCGGGCGCTGTGAGCCTCGACATGAGCTACTTCCTTATTTGCGTTTTATGTCAACTAAAGCCTACATCTATCGCCCTTCAATGTAGGCTTTTGTAGGCTTTGCTTGACATATTCATCTATAGCCAGCCCTATCATCGGCGTGCAAGTTGAACTCTTTGTCATTCTGTGCCAGAGTAGGGGGTGCCTTCCCACCGAAAGCACTCGTGCATTAACTGGCGAACGCGAGATTCATTGACCGAAAGGATACCCGACCCATGCCCGCGAACTATTCCCATTTACTCCCGCAGGATACCACCTTCCCCAACGCGGCCCGCATCTATGATTACACGGTGGGTGGCACCTTCAACGTCGCGGCAGACCGCGATGCCGCCGAGTTCATGTTCTATCTCGTCCCCTCCACGCGCAAGTGGGTGGTCATGCTGCGAGAGTTCCTTCAGGTGGTCGCGCGCGAGTTGCACGCGGACGGCTTCACGCAGTTCCTCGATTTGGGGTCCGGCCTGCCAACTGAGAGCCACATCCATCAGGTGTTGCCGCCGGAGGTTCGGGTTGTTTACTGCGACATAGACCCGCTCACCGTACAGTACGGGCAGGCGCTGGTGGCGGGCATGCCGAACGCGCACTACCTGGAGGGCGATATACAGGCCCTCGAACAGTTCCTGCAATCGGAGGCGGTCAGCAGCCTGATTGACCGCTCAAAGAAGGTGGCTATCGGCCTGAATGGAGTCGTAACCTTCTTTCAGGCTGACGAAATCCAGCGCATCGCCCGCGTGCTCTACGACTGGGCACCCGAAGGCTCGGAGATTACCGCCACCTTCGAGACGAAGGACGAAGGTGTGACGACCCCTGCGTTCGACCAATTTGAAGGGATGTTTGCTCAAACGGGATCGCCCATGTATTTCCTCTCCCTGGACACTTACCGGGAAGCCATGCAGCCCTGGCAGGTTCACCGCATGGAAACATTGGCCGACTACCTGGGCAAGCCGACAGGTTACATCACGGAGGCAGACCGGGAGGGCGTTGGCATCGAGTTCTACGCGGCCCGATTCAGGAAATAAGGTGGGAGGCATTGTGCCGGGCAGCGATAGAACTATACTATCCATTCTGGATGGATAGTGACGTTATGGAGAGAAAAGCCGGTACGATGAACGTTCATAACCCTATTGCCCAGGCCAACGGCTCCACGCGCGTGTATGACGTAGCCATTATCGGCGCGGGGCCGATTGGCCTTGAGTTGGCCGCCTGCCTCAAACGGGCGGGCGTGGATTACCTTCACCTGGACGCGCACCAGATTGGCTATACCATTTCCTGGTGGCCGCGCAACACCCCTTTTTTCAGCACGACGGAGCGCCTCGCCATCGCGGGGGTGCCCATCCAGAACAGCCATCAGCAGCGCATCACGGGCGAGGATTATCTGGCCTACCTGCGCGGCATCGTGGAACTTTTCGACCTCCAGGTTAACACCTACGAGCCAGTCACCGCGCTGCTTCCAACCGGAGAAGGGTTTGAATTGGCGACAGCGCCGCAGACGGGGGAGCGCCGCTACCGCGCGCGGCGGGTCGTGCTGGCAATCGGCGATATGCACTGGCCCAACCACCTCAACATTCCCGGCGAGGAATTGCCGCACGTCTCCCACTACTTCCGCGACCCTCACGACTACTTCCGCAGGCGGCTCCTGATTGTGGGAGGCAAAAACTCGGCGGTGGAGGCGGCGCTGCGCTGCTGGCGGGCGGGCGCGGAGGTGACGCTGAGTTACCGCCGCGCGCAGTTCCCCGAACGGTCGGTCAAGCACTGGCTGCTGCCGGATCTGCTGGCTCAAATCGAGGCGGGCACCATCCGGTTCCTGCCGGAGACGATGCCCGTCGAGATTACGCCATCACACGTCGTCTTGCTACCTGTAGTAGACGGACAACTCGTCGAGAGCGCGCCCATCCTGCACGAGACGGACTTCGTGCTCTTGAGCACGGGCTTTCGAGGCGACCAGAGCCTGCTGGAGATGGCGGGCGTCGAACGGCGCGGCGAGAACCGCGTGCCCCTCTTCGACCCGGAGACGATGGAGACCAACGTGCCGGGCATCTACCTCGCGGGGACGGTGGCGGCGGGGGTCCAGCAGCGCTACACGCTCTTCATCGAGAACACGCACGAGCACGCGGGCAAAATTACCAGGGCGATTACGGGGCACTGGCCGGAGGCGTTGGGCACGGTGCCGGGCCGCAACTACCACCTGCGTCTTGAGCAGATAGAGGCGAACTAAGGGGTTGATGACCGACGACCGCCAACGGCGAACGTCGATGATCCGAAAAGAAGAGGCGGCGCAAGTGCCGTCTCTTCTCTATGAGAACACCGCATTCCTCTTCTGAGTTCGGTCAGGCGACCTCGATGTTTTCCTGCCCGCCGTAGACGGTCCACCAGGGCTGGGCACCCTTCGCCAGCACGGCGTTGAGCGCCTGGATGTTCCGCGCCCCCTGGTCCCTCAGCCACGCTTCAAGCCCCTCCACCCCCTGCTGTGAATAGGCGGGAACTCCGTCCTGCCAGGTCGCCCGGCCACACAGCACGCCGGAGAAAGCGGTTCCGGCTTCGGCGGCGAGTTCCAGCGTCTCCAGGAACTGCTCGTTCGTCACGCCCGCGCTGAGATAGATGAAAGGCTTGGTCGCGGAGGCGGCGGAGTCGCGGAAGAGTTGCATCGCCTCGTCGCGGCTGTAGGCGGCCTGCCCCTTGAAGGTGCTCGTCCCCTCGACGAAGGCCATGTTGACGGGCACCTCCACCTTGAGCACGTCCACGCCGTACTGCGGCTTCGTCAACTCCGCGATGGAGGCCGTGACGAGTTCCGGCTTTCTTAGAGCGAACTCCAGCCCCTTCGCGTCGCCGATGTCGTTGTTGTAGACGATGGGCTCCAGGAAGAAGGGCACATCGTTCGCGATGCACTCGTCGCCGATGCGCTCCATCAGGGCGTGCTTGATGGTGTTTACCTCTTCGGTGTCAAAGGGGTTGTAATAGAGCAGAATCTTGATGGCGTTCGCCCCCGCCGCGACGAGGCGGCGCACGCTCCATTCCGGCAGGAGGTCGGGCAAGCGGTTGAGGTCCGTCGCGTCGTAGCCCGACTTCTCGTAGGCGAGGAGCACGCCCGTACTGGGGTCTTTGGCCCCAATAGCGGGCAGTCCATATTCGGGGTCCATCAGCAGGCCCGTCGCGTAGGGGGTCAACTCCCTGGTGACGATGGTCTTGAACTCGGTAAGCTCCTCGTCCGGCGTCTCGCGGCTGTTGTCGCGTCCCTTGGCAATCATCTTCCCCAGCGAGCCACGCTGGTCAATCGCCAGCGCGGCGATGACCCCCTGCTCGTTGGCGAGGGCGCTGATACCCTCGAACTTCCCCCTGCTCATCCGTACCTTGTTCATCACGGCCTCCCCAAATGGACTCGTTATCTTCAGAAAACGACTTGCTGAGAAGTTTACGCGCCTGCCTCTTCTTGGCGAATCCCCGATGGCAGAGGAATGTGAAAAGAGGGAAGCCAGGGCCGATGACTGGTACTCAGACCCGCATCGGCCAGTAACGGCCAGTATTCAACCGAGACTGGCCTACAAAAAGGCCAGTATTGATGATAGGTATATCTAATGTAGCCACACATCCAAGACACAAGATGGGCAGCTTTGACCCGTCCCTGCGTGGACCCGCTCGCATGAGTGGATACGCTGGTGGGAGAAAATGACCCCACAGGTTGGTCCACATTGCAGGCGGGCGTGTTCTGTTGAGTGAGGCAGTTCATGCTAGGTGTCGGATGTGCCGGAGAAAGCGCTGGCGGCTTCGCGCAAGCGTTGCACATCGCGCATCGGTGGAACCCCGAAGAGGCTCTTGTACTCCCGATTGAAGTGAGAGGCGTCGTGGTACCCCACGCGATGGGCGGCACTTGCCGCGTCGAGGTCTTCGCCCAGCATCAGGCGGCGCGCCTCCTGGAGCCGTAGCCGCTTTTGAAATTGCAAGGGGCTCATCGCCGTGACGGCCTTGAAGTGGTGATGGAAACCCGAAACGCTCATGCCTAGCTCCTGGGCGATTTGCTCAACCCGTAGCGACTGGTCGAACTCTTGACGGAGACGCTCGACTGCTTTGGCGATGTGTGGGGTGTAGCCCGCCAGAACCGCGATGTGACGGAGCCGACTCCCCTGGTCGCCTTTCAGGAGACGGTAGACAATCTCCCGCGTGAGTAGGGGCATGAGGATCGGTGCTTCGGTGGGGGAATCCAGCAGCCGAACGAGCCGCACGGTGGCGTCCAGCAGGTTCTCATCCAACGGGCTGACATTGATGGCCCGCACATCCGCATGACCCTGATGAATGATGTGCTCCGTCTCTGTCATGACTGAGCCGACGAGGGTGGGGTCGAGGTCCAGACGGAGACTGAGGTAGGGCTGCTCCTTTGATGCTTCCAGAACCTGGCTAATGCTCGGTATCTCGACGGTGGCAAGCAGATAGTGATAGGGGTCGTAGCGGTAGCGGCTATCGCCCAGAAGAATCTCCTTACTCCCCTGGGCAATCACGCAGAAGGATGGCTTGGTCACGCTATGAACTGGCTCCAGAGGCGAAGAAAGGCGGGTCAGGTATAACCCCGGCAGCGGCTCGACGGTCCCATCTTCGTGGATGGCGTGCGCCATCCGCTCTACCAATTCCTCGCGGTTCGCCCGCAACCGCTGTGCAACGCGTTCAATCTGCTGCTGATTCTTCGCTTCCATAAAAACCTTTCCCGCTTTTTCTCCATCGCCCCGGAAGCTTTGCAGAATTATACAATCATCCTCGACAATCATTCTACCACTTTGGGCTTCAGGCTGTCTATAATGAATCCGCAATCAGATAACACACTGCTCTGCTATTGTAGGCAAGCTGGACTTTTCTTCAAGGGGAAGCATCAGAGATGGACATCAAACGAAGTGGCTCACAACCCTCCGGCAAAGGGCCTACCGAGTGGTTTACTGGCACCGTGAGGATTGACCCGCTGTTCCAGGCACCCGATCCGGCACGCGTGGCGGGTGCCAGTGTCACGTTCGAGCCCAGCGCACGCACCGCATGGCACACGCATCCGCTGGGTCAAACCTTGATTGTGACGGCTGGCTCTGGCCTCGCACAGCGCTGGGGTGGTCCAATCGAGGAAATTCGGCCCGGCGATGTGATCTGGTTCCCGCCGGATGAGAAGCATTGGCACGGCGCATCGCCAACCACCGCCATGACACACATCGCCATCCAGGAACAGCTTGACGGTAAAGCGGTGGAGTGGATGGAACATGTTAATGACGAACAATACAAGGAGGGACTATGACTGACAAAAAGGTTTGGTTTATCACCGGTGCCGGGCGTGGGATGGGCGTCGACTTCGTCCGCGCGGCGCTAGCCGCTGGGCACAGGGTGGTCGCCACGGGTCGCCGTCCGATAGCCGTCGCGCAGGCGGTCGGCACCAACGAGAACCTGCTGGTGGTCAAGCTCGACATCACCGTCCCGGCGGACGCCGAGGCCGCAGTCAAAGCAGCGGTCGAGCGGTTCGGCCAGATCGACGTGCTGCTCAACAACGCAGCCAGCTTCCAGGCTGGCTTCTTTGAGGAGGTCAGCCCGGAGCAGTTCCGAGCGCAGATGGAGGTCAACTTCTTCGGCGCGCTCAACGTCACCCGCGCCGTGCTCCCCCTGATGCGCCGTCAGCGCAGCGGCCAGGTCGTCACGATCTCCTCGACCGCCGGGGTGGTCGCTGGCGAGTTCGCCTCCGCATATGCGGCCTCAAAGTTCGCGCTTGAGGGATGGATGGAGGCGCTGCGTCCCGAGGTCGCGCCCTACGGCATTACAACGACCATCGTCGAGCCCGGGTTCTTCCGCACCAAGCTGCTCGAAAAGGAGTCAACGCTCCTTCCGGCGCTGTCGCTCGACGACTACGCGGAGCGCACCAAGCAGATCCTCCCCTTCTGGGAGGAGATGAATGGCAAGCAGTCTGGCGACCCGGCGAAGCTCGCCCGCGCTCTGGTCACCCTGCTGGACTCGCCCGCGCCGCCCGAGCGGTGGGTCGCTGGTGCGGACGCTGTACAAGGGGTCACGCAGAAGGCCGAACTGCTCCGGCAGCAGGCCAATGCCTTCCCCGAGTTGTCGACCACGCTCGACCACGATTAGCAGAGTCGCCCGACAGGAACCTGGGGAATACGCGGGAGATCGACCATGGACATCATGGGCGCAGCTCGCGGCCCTCGATTACGAGACTGGAGAACTGGTTCGCTGGCCTCATGCACAGCGACTGAAGGCGCGACGCAGGGTTAGATATTCGAAAGGAGTTACATCATGCGAGGAGCTGTCCTTTACGGACCGGGTGACATCCGCTTTGTCGAGCGCGAGGACCCGAAGATCATAGAGCCGACAGATGCCATCATCCGTATCTCGGCCACCTGCGTGTGCGGGTCCGACCTATGGCCCTACCGAGGTGTTGAGCCAATCACCCAGCCGACGCCGATGGGCCACGAATACTGCGGCATCGTTGAGGAGGTCGGCAGCGCGGTCAGGAACATCAAGCCCGGCCAGTTCGTCGTCGGCTCGTTCTTTGCCTCGGACAACACCTGCCCGATTTGCCGCGCGGGCTACCAGGGTCGGTGCGTGAACAATCAACCTGTAGGAGCGGAGGGCGCGCAAGCGCCATTCCTGCGCGTCCCGCTGGCGGACGGCACGTTGGTCGCCACGCCGGACATCCCGCCCGACGACCTGCTTCCGAGCCTGCTGGCGACCTCCGACGTTTTGGGGACTGGCTGGTTCGCTGCCGACGCTGCCAACGTCGGCCCCGGCAAGACCGTTGCCGTCGTTGGGGACGGCGCGGTTGGGCTTCTCGGCGTGCTCTCCGCTCGTCAGATGGGTGCCGAACGCATCATTGCGATGAGCCGCCACGAGGAACGGCAGAAGCTCGCGTTGGAGTTCGGCGCGGCGGACATCGTGACCGAGCGCGGCGACGACGGTATAGCGCGCATCAAGGATATGACAGACGGCCTCGGCGCGCACTCCGTAATTGAGGCTGTCGGCACGCAGGAGTCAATGATGCAGGCCATCCGCTCTACCCGCCCTGGTGGGCACGTTGGCTTCGTCGGGGTCTCTCACGGCGTGGAGCTACCGGGTCTGGAGCTATTCTTCGCCCAGGTCCACCTGCTCGGTGGCCCCGCCCCGGTGCGGCGCTTCCTGCCCATGCTGATTGACCTGGTGTGGAATCGGAAGATTAACCCCGGCAAAGTCTTCGACCTGACCCTGCCGCTCGATCAGGTAGCCGAGGGCTACCGCGCGATGGACGAGCGCCGCGCCATCAAGGCGTTGCTGCTCCCCGACCACGCGTAGCACCTCCCAACGCTCCTGAATCGTGAAGCGGTTGAGCGAAGCGAGACGTTCTACGTGACGGTACACTAATGTGTTTGCATCCGGCACAGAAGGTATGGCTCGTCCTGGATAAGTAAGGCCATCCTCCCTCAGAAGCTGAGTGGTAGCCCCACCGAGGCCATTGCCGCCTCACTAATCGCCTCTGAAATCGTGGGGTGCGGGTGGACGGCGCGTGCAAGCTCGGCGGGCAGTGCCTCCAACTCGCGTGCGATGGAAAACTCGGCCATTAGCTCGCCCGCTTCCGGGGCGAAGGCGTGCATCCCCAGCATCTCCTCGCCTCCGGCGCTGGAGAGCACCTTCACGAAGCCATCTGCCTCGCCACGCCCCAGCGCCTTGCCGTTGGCGATGAGGGGATAGCGCCCCGCCTTGTAGGGAATGCCCCGTTCCCGCAACTCCTCCTCGGTGTAGCCGACGGAGGCGGCCTGCGGGTTGCAGTAGGCGATGCGCGGTATCATCCTGTAGTCGAGCGGCTTGTGCGGGTGCCCCGCGATGGCGTCAACGGCGGCGAGCGCCATGTGGATGGCGACGGAGGCGAAGGGGCGCTTGCCCGTCACGTCGCCCACCGCGTAGATGTGGGGCACGGAGGTTCGCATCGCCTCGTCAACAATGATGTTGCCCCAGCGGTCCATCTCCACGCCAATGGCCTCAAGGCCCAGGCCGCGCGAGTTCGCTTTCACGCCGATGGCGAGCAGAACGCGGTCAGCCTCCAAAGTCTCGGCCTCGCCACCCCCAGCGGGAGTCACCGTCACGCGCACCTTCTCACCCACGCGCTCCACCTTCTTCAGCGCCGTACCCGTGCGAACCCGGATTCCCTGCTTGTGGAAGGTTCCTTCCAGCGCCGCCGCCACCTCGTCGTCGAAGCGGGGCAGAAGTTGCGAGGATTGCTCGATAAGGGTAACACTCGCGCCATAGGCACAGTAGGTGTACGAGAACTCGACGCCGATAATGCCACCGCCTACCACCACGACGGAGCCGGGAGCCTCCTTCTGCACGACGGCATCTCGGTAGGCGACGACGCGCTCACCGTCCTCGTCTCCCTCTACCCCCACATCCGCCAGGCGGTTCCACGTCGCGCCCGTCGCCAGAATGACGTGCTTCGCGCGGTAGGTCGTCCCGTTCACCTCGACGGTGTGAGGGTCGGTCAGCCGCCCGTAGCCCCGGATGTGCGTCACGCCGTACTTCTTGAAGAGGCCACCCACGCCGCGCGTCAGGCGCTGCACGACCACGCGGCTCCGCGCGACGGCTGCCGCGTAGTCCGTCTCCAACCCCTCGAAAGTCAAGCCGAAGTCGCGGGCGTGGTTGCGGAGGCGCGAGACGAAATCGGCGTAATAGAGCAGCACGCCGTTCGGAATACACCCCCAATTGAGGCAGACACCCCCCAGCGCCTCCGCCTCCACGCAGGCCGACTTCAACCCCAACTGCGCGGCCCGAATCGCCGCCACGTATCCACCCGGCCCCGCCCCGACGGTAATCACATCGAACTCCTCAGCCAAGCCGTAACCTCCTCTACTTAGATGGTTCCGCAGGGGACTACCTTGTGCCGACGACCGACGACCGACGACCGATGACCGCTAACGACAGGTCGTAGATGTGTTCCCTATTCGGGCATGCTAAAGAGCAAAGTAGTTCTTTGGTCGCTCATTAATATTATGTCAACAAGGGCCGACATCTATCGCCCTTCAATGTCGGCTTTTGTCGGCCCTACTTCACATAAGATGCCCAAACACACCCTCGGCTGGCTACTCAAGCCAGCCACCTCGCCGCGCCTGCGGTCCCATTGTGATATACGAAAACCGCAATCCTGTAAAAATTGGGCCAACTCAAACGCCCATCAAACGCTTTTTAAGCGCTCTTCAAACGCTACGTCTGGTAGACTGCCGTCATAAGCATAGAAAATAGCCAGAGAGGGTAGAGGCAACGGCGCATACGTTACCTTCTACCGTCTCAACTGGCAATGCCGCACGCGGAGGTCGGGAACCACGATGAAGATAGAACAGAGCCGTAAACAGATTTACCAGTCGTTCCGCAGTAAAGCAGGAGGGACCATAACCATGAGAAACCGATTAGTCTTTGCTATCGTGCTGGGGCTTATCCTCCTGGCAGCGGCGGTGCCCCAATTCGGCACCGCCCACGCCACCGAGGAAGCCGCTCAAATCTATCTT
>DASVVH010000071.1:0-2342 GCA_036386615.1 Ardenticatenaceae bacterium | reverse complement strand
TTCGCGAGCACGTCGCGCTCGCCGTCCGCGTCGGCCGCGCGCGACCCGCGGCGCACCGCCGCCTTCGACTCGCGGGCGCGCTCCTTCATCGCGGCTCGTTCCTCGTCCGTGAATCCCTGCGCGCCCTTCGTTTTAGGTTGGCTCATAGAAACCTCCTTATACTGACCTGGGTTGGAAACCTCGCCGTAGTTCAAATGCGGGCCGCGCCAGTCTCATGTGCGCCGCCTGAAGTGGCAGTTAAACTGTTGAAAGCATATCGCATGGGTGCGACAGATAAACTATTCTAATACCAGTTGAACATAGAGGTGGCACAAAATGGGCCGTCAGCGAAGACATGAACTCCCCGAAGGGGAGTGGCGAAACTCGTAGCCGGGGGTGGAGCAAAGCGCAACCCTCGGCGGCACCCCAACCAAGTTGCGCCACTTTCACAATGAATTGGTATAATCCGCGCCGCCTAAAGTGGCAGTTAAACCGCTCCCCTACCGGCCCGACGCCTAGCTGATTCGCGCCAGGGCAAACAGCGCGAGGAGCGCCATCGTCGCCATCAGCGCCGCCACGAACGCCTTGGATTTCAGGTCGAGGCTGGCCGAGAGGCCACTTAGCAGCAGGGGGCGGTTGTGGTGAAAAGCCCAACTGTAGCTCACGCCGTAGCGAACGCCGAGCACGATGTGCGTCACGAGCAGCACCGTCTGGAAGAGGCTCCAGCCGAGCAGCACAGTGAGCAACGGCCCGTCCGCGTCAGGCGCGAGGACGGAGAAGAGCAGGAACAGCGGAATCAGCAGCAGCCCCGCCTTTGCCGCCAGCCCGATGCGCCACTGCCAGCGCAGCGCCGAAATCTGCCGCCGCGTAAAGCGGCGCATCAGCGAGCGCCGAACCGCCGCGTTCCAATCATCCCAAAACCAGGGCCACTGCCAATTGCTCCACATGGTGCCTACATCTTCTGAAAGGTTGATGATGGATAGCCGATACGTTTAGAAGAGGAACCACCAGCCGACGAGGGACGCAAGATGAAGGCAACGGGGGAAGCCACTAGCTACCCCGCATCTCTACCCTTCTCTATCTCCGCCCTTCAATTGATTGGTATATAAAGTGTAGCGCGAACCGCGCCAGAAGAAAATCACCCCCGCAGCCCATCACCCACCCTCAATGTAAAACTTTCTTAATAAAGACACCGATTCCTCAAGAATTTGGCTCTTGAGGTCTTTTATATAGTAGAAACACTCGTTTTTACACGCGCGCCAAGCCGCATGCACCTTCATCTAACCCAGGAGGAAATAATGCAGTTCTTTGTGGTCGTTCTCGCCTAAAGCGCCTACTGTTGGTTGTGTCCTCTGTGCCTTTGTGGTGAAAAAGTCGTTCGCCTCCTGCAACAATTGCCCACCACCCACGCCCAAAATCATCCACTCACGCGCGCATGTCATCATACTTCCGGGGCTGTTACCGTCCACCGTCCACCGTCCACCGTCTACCGTCTACCGTCCCTTCCACCCTGGCACGGTTGTTGTTTCAGGCCCGCCCATTACAATCTCCCGCCGACGGCCCATGATAGCGAACCTGATAACCACAGGTTGATAACGACGAAAGGCAACAGGAATGTTCTCTCGACTCTTGACGGCGCTGCTGGCGCTCCTGCTGGTGGGAGCACTCTCCGCGTGCGCCCTGCCCGCCCCGGCAGCCACGCCAACGGCTGAACCCAGCGCCACCGCCGCGCCGTCGCCCACCGCGCCGCCCACCGCGCCGCCCACCTCGACAGCAGCGCCTACCGAGACACCCGAACCCACCGAGGAGCCGACCGAAGCGCCTACCGAGGAGCCGACCGAGGAGCCGGAAGAGACAGAGGCGGACGGCGACACGGGCGAGGTCGTCCTGACAGACGAACTTTACAGCAATGCCCGATTTGGCCTCACCTGGGACCAGCCCGGCGACGAATGGGTCTTCGCGCCCTTTGACGAGGCGGCGGTGAGCGCGATGGGTTCACTCGTCGCGCCCCTCGTCACCTTGCAATCGGTGGACGAGGACGAGCGCGCCGTCAGCCTCTCCGTCCTCGACATGGGCGGCCCGGCATTCGCTCAAGCGATGGCGGCTGAACTGGAAGCCAACCCCGACGAGACTGTCGAGCTGATTGCCTCGCAGCTTGGCCTGCCCGCCGACGATGTTGAACTATCCGAGGTGGCCGGGCAGCCCGCAATCTCCGCCCCCATCGAGGACGCGGCGGGCACGACCTCACACCTCTGGATTATCATCGCGCCGCAGGGACTCGTCTACGCGGTCGCGGCTGGCTTTGAGGACCATGCCGAGGCGGGCGCGCTGCTCGAAACCCTGACCCTTGAAGAGGTGGTGGC
>DASVVH010000070.1:0-2424 GCA_036386615.1 Ardenticatenaceae bacterium | reverse complement strand
TACGTCGCCTTTCTGGACGCAGACGACCTGTGGCTGCCGGAGAAGCTGGCCGAGCAGGTGCGGCTGATGGAGAGCCAGCCTGACGTGGGCCTCGTCTACGCCGGAACCTACGTGGTGGAGGAGGACGGCACCCCCTTCTTCGAGCAGCGCTGCCGACATCGTGGGAACGTGGTGCGTGCCCTGCTGGTGGAAGACAACATCGTGGCGGGGTCCGCGTCGGCGGCGATGGTGCGCCGCGCCTGCTTCGAGCGGGCGGGCTTCTTCGACGAGAGTCTGTCGGTCTGCGAGGACTGGGACGTGTGGCTGCGAATCGCCCGCCATTATCCCTTTGACTTCGTGGACCGCCCGCTCGTGAAGGTACGCACGCACGGCGGCAGCACTCAGAAGCAGGCCGAGAAGATGAAGCAGGGCACGCTGGCTTTCTTCGACAGGGTACTCTCGGACCCATCTCTTGAGAACGAGGTACGGCCCGTCCGCAGGCGGGTTCGGAGCCTCGCGCTCTTCATGGTGGGCCGCGCCTACTACGCGGCGCGGGAGATGCACTTAGCCCGCCGCTACCTCCTCCAATCGGTGCGCGCCTACCCCTTCCAATGGCGGGCGTGGCAGTACGGGATGCGCTCGCTCGTCGGGCCGCAGTGGACGGAGCGGCTACGCTGGCTCCGCAACCGCGCCGCGCAGAGCCTCCGCTTTCGGAAGGTAGCGTAGCGGTGCGCCTCCTCCTCGTGGCGGACCTCGCCTACCCGGACCACGGGGGCGGCAGCCACCGCCTCTACTACGAGGTGACGAAGCGGCTCGCCCAGCGCGGCCACGAAGTGCATCTGGTCACGGGCAAGGTCACGCCGGACGCGCCGGACGAGGAGTGGATAGAGGGCGTCTGCTACCACCGCCTCATCCGTGACAGGCGTAATTTCGTCTCCCACGGCCTCTCCTACGTGCTGGGGGCGCGGCGTGTCTTTCAGCAATTGGCGCGCGAGGGACCGTTCGATGCCATCAGCGCGCACTACGTCTTGCCGACGCTCGGTGTGCTCGCCACGCGCGAGCGCGGAGCGACGCCCATCATCTTCACCTTTCACGGCCCCTGGGCCGGAGAGTTCGCCGTCGAGTTGGAGTGGGGCAGCCAGCAGGGTTCCGCGCCCGCCCGTGTGCTTCGCATGGCGAAGACGGGCGCTATCGTGAGTGTGGCGCGGGTGCTGGAATGGTTCGCGCTCTGGCGCAGCGCCCGCGTCCACGCCCTGAGCAGCTACATGGCGAACCTCGCCGCCAACCAGTACCACGTGCCGCTCGCGCGGCGGGTCATCATTCCGGGCGGCGTGGACACTGAGAAGTTCTCGCCACCGCCGGATAAAGCCGCCGCTCGCGCCACGCTCGGCCTGCCACCGGAGCGCCCGGTTCTCCTGACGGTGCGCCGCCTCTACGCGCGAATGGGACTGACGAATCTGGTGCAGGCGATGCGGCAGGTGGTGCAGGAGCGGCCTGACGCGCTGCTGCTCATCGGCGGCAAGGGGCCGTTGCAACCGCATCTGGAAACGCTCATCGAGCAGTCCGGGCTGGAAGAGAACGTGCGCCTGCTCGGCTTTGTGCCGGAGGAGGATCTTCCCCTGTACTATCAGGCTGCCGACCTCTTCGTGCTGCCCTCGGTGGAGTTGGAAGGGTTCGGCCTCGTCACGCTGGAAGCGCTCGCCTCTGGCACGCCCGTACTCGGCACGGCGGTGGGCGGCACTGTCGAAATCTTGCAGCGGCTGGACCCCACGCTGCTCGTCCCGTCCGCGAACCCTTCAGAGATCGCCGAGGGCATCCTGCGCTTTCTCGCCAACCCTGCGCCCTCGCCGGAAGCGTGCCGCCGCTACGTGCTCGGCCACTACTCCTGGGACCGCATGGTGGACGCGCTCGAAGCACTCTTCCAGAATCCCTCTGTATCTTCCGGGCCGCCATGAACATCCCCTTCTCCCGTCTTTTGTCGTTCTCCAAAAATCCCCTTGCGTCTTTGCGTCTTTGCGTCCTTGCGTTATGCCGTAAATCCGTTAGCGGTCGTCGGTCGTCCATCGTCGGTCCTCTCTGAGCTATGCACCTGCTCTTTGACGCCCGCGTGCTTCAGCCGCACTTCCCCGGCATCGGGCGCTACGCCCGCGCGCTGATGGAGGCCCTGGTGCGGGTCGCGCCCTCCCTGCAACTGACGCTCCTCACGGAGTCGAGGGCCGAGCGGCTACCCCTGCCCGGCGCACGGTGGGTGGACGCGCCATCCATCTTCAGCGCGGCCTCGCAGGCGCGGGTGCCGCTTCTGGCGCGGCGGGTGGGGGCGGACCTCTTCCACGCGCCGTACTACCTCTACCCATACCTCGTGCCGCTGCCCACCGTCGTCACCATCCACGACCTCATCCCGCTCGACTACCCAGAGATGATTCCGGGCGGCATGGGGCGGCGGCT